>JANQFT010000273.1 GCA_028277685.1 Phycisphaeraceae bacterium | reverse complement strand
CGCCGGCCTTGGTCAGCGAACCGTTGAGATTCAGCATGCCCACCAGGCCTGGCCACTGGCCCGACCAGTTCGCCACCGTGCAGATCGCCCCGCGGTGGTTCAGCAAACCGTGTAGCACATGATGCGAGTACTGCCACACCGCTTCAGCCACGATCAGCTTCGCATCGGGATCGATCTTGCTGAAGACTTCCATGCCTTCTTTCTGTGAACCGATGAAGCCATGCTTCACGTCAGCCTTGTACGGATGCGCACGTTTGAGTTGGTAACCGCACTGCTTCACCGCAGCGGCGAGTTCGCTTTCCATCTGCTTTTGCGCGTCCCAGCAAACCTGGTTCGCGCTGGTGCGCAGGTCGCCGTTCGCAACCAGCAGCACCTGTTTCTTGCCCGCCTTCTTGGGCTTGGCGATCTTCGGCATCTTGTAAGCCATCTTGTCGACTCCTGGAGTTGTATCGTTCGTTTAAAGTACCGCGCGAAACGTTGCGCAGTTGTTGCATGTTTCTCAGATGAACATCGTGGAACCCGGCGCGCAATATCACAGTGGATCACACGCAAGGAAAGTGAGATCAGACGAGCGGAGGACTGGGCCGATTGGTCCGGGTGTCGCCCGAAGCCGACTCGGCATAGCGCCCAAAGACCGGCGCGAGGATTTGCGGATGGCGGTTGGCCATGGCCCATATTGGACCCGCTGGCGGGGGGCGATGTCAAGCGGTATCGTGAAAGGCACAAAAGCATTGAGGCACGGCCTGTCCGCCGAAGCCTTGGCGAAGGCGGAAGGCACGAAGGAGCGAACAGATGCTGAAGCAACAACTCAATCACCCGCAGATTCTCGAAGCCCTTGCCGCCGCGGGACACGGGTCGAAGATTCTGATCACCGATGGCAACTATCCCGCATCGACCACATTGGGCGAGAACGCGGACCTCGTCCATCTGAACCTTTGCCCCGGGAGGCTGACCGGTACGGAAGTGCTGGAAGCAATCTGTTCTGCCGTACCTATCGAAGGCGCGGCCGTGATGGAGACGCTCAAGGAAGGCCCGTACGCCATGACCGAAGATCCGTCGATCTGGGCGGAGTTCCGCACCATCCTTGACGCGGCCGGCAACAAGATCGAGTTCGAGCAGATCGAACGGTTTGCGTTTTATGATGCCGCGGGTGAACCGGAAGTGGCGCTGGTGATTCAAACCGGCGAGCAGCGCATCTACGCGAATCTATTGCTGACGATCGGAGTCGTCTTACCGGAATGACCTGCCTACGATTGGCCCATGGCAAATCCTTCTCCCTTGCTCGACCTGCATGACGAAGCCGACGCACTGATGATGGCGTTTGGAGATGATGTGCGCATTGTGTCAGAACATGTTGCTTACGAAACCGAGTACGCCGCGTTCCGTAAGTCGGCGGTGGTGATGGACGCTGCCCATCGCGGGCTGGTGCAGGTGACAGGTGATGACCGTATCGACTTCCTGCAGCGCATGCTCAGTGGCGATGTGACACACCTTTCCGCCGGCGAAGCGATGCGGTGCTTCCTGCTGACGGAGAAGGGGCGCATTGCCGCGGATGTCACAGTGGCGCATCAGGATGACCAAACGCTGATCGAACTGGATGCGTGCGACGCCACATCGTTCGTGGACGAACTGGGGCAGTTCCTATTCGCCGAGGATGTGCAGTTGAATGATCTTTCGCAGTCGCACCACTGCCTGGCGGTGTTGGGTGAGGGTGAACTGCCCAGCGTGGCTGATGCGTGGGTTGTCCAGCATCAGCTCGGCGTGCATCATTGGTTGCCGGTTGATCGCGTTGCATCAACTTGGCGATCATTGATCGACCGCAACATCAAACCCATGGGTTGGCAGGCGTACAACATCGCTCGCATTGAACTCGGCCAACCGCTCTACCACATTGACTTCGGTCCAACCAGCCTGCCCCACGAAACGGGCATCGTGAATCAGACGTGCAATTTCACCAAAGGTTGCTACCGCGGCCAGGAGATCGTCGCGCGCATGGAATCACTTGGTCACCCCCGGAAGATACTCGTGGGTTGGCAAAGCGAGGGTGACGACTTGCCTCCCGCTGGTGCTGCGCTGTTCGCCGACGATTCGCCCGACGCCCCACCGGTCGGCGGCATCACCAGTTCTTGTCATTCCCCCCGCCGCTCCGCCCGTCCGATCGGCTTCGCCATGATCGACTGGAACCACCACGCCCCCGGAACCATCCTTCAGGCCGAAACACCGAACGGCCGTGTTGAGGTGACAACCAACGCCATCGGGCCGGTCAGGTAGTTATTTCTTTTTGGATGTCTTCTTCGTAGGTGTCCAACGACCAGCTGCGCCTTGATCGTGCAGCGTTGCGCTGCGAACGTAGTCAGATACACCTCGGAAACCTTGTCGTCGAGCTGCTTCTTCCAACTGCCACTTCTCATCCGGTGTAAGACGGATGTTCACTTGCTCAGTTCGTTTGGGTTCAGCGCTGGGCAACGGGATCGCTTCGCCGCTTTCCATCATGAACGCTAGCGCGCTTTCAAGAAGCTCACGCGTTTCCTTGATACAGGCATCCACTGTCTCGCCAAAACCATAGACGTTGGGCATCTCAAACACGGTCGCACCGAAACCATCTTCTTCCTGCTCCAGCACCAAGCGGTACTGAGGGGCAAGATCTGCCGCGCGACGAAGAACTTCCGGATCGAACGGACGGTCGATCGCGTCATTTTTCTTGTCGGAGTCTTTTCTCGACTTGGCGCACATAAGCGGGTAACACCTTTCCGCGATGAACCGGAATGATCAAGTTCGCTTCACCTTTCTTCGTGAAGATGTGGTGCGAACCTTTCGTTCGGTCGAGTTTCCATCCGTGCGATTCGAGGAGTTTACGTAATTCCCTGATGGGTAATTCTGACGGCATCGCAGGCTGCTCCGCGGGCTTGTGATAACGCGACGTCCCGAGCACAGTACAATTGCCGTGCTCACGCTGCAGTACCCCGCCGAGCATTCTCGTAAAGCATACCGCAGGCTATACACACAAGCAAGCCAATTCATGCCTAATGACGAAAAATCTCAAGCATGTGATCATCAAACCACATGTTCACCAAACAGCGCCAGCGGCTTGGCATCGTGGATTTTCACCGGGACGATTTGGCCGATGAGGGATGCATCGCCGTCGAACATGGTGATCAGGTCGCCGGTGGTGCGGGCGGAGAGTTGGGTTGTCCGTTTCACCCAGCCAAGTTCAACGTTGCTTCCGGGGGTTTGCTTGCGTTCGGCGTAAGAAGCGCCCTCGACCAGTACGTCGAACGTCTTGCCGATCTGTTCACGATGCACTTCGCCCGACACTTCCGCTTGAACATCCAGCAGGTAAACGTTGCGTTGCCGCTTCACCTCATCCGGTACATCATCGGGCAGGCGATCGTAGGCCAGTGTGCCAGGGCGGGGGGAGTACTTGAAGATGAAGCTGTTTTTGAATCTCGCCCAGCGGATGAGATCGACGGTTTGCTGGAAGTCTTCATCGGTTTCGCCGGGGAAGCCGAGGATGAAGTCGCTGGCGATCATCACATCGGGCAGGTACGTGCGGCAACGTTCGATGAACGCTTTGTATTCGGCGATGGTGTGGCCGCGGTTCATCGCTTTGAGCATACGATCAGAACCTGATTGCACCGGCACGTGGAGGTAACGGCAGATGCGCGGGCAATCGCGCATGACCTGCAGGATGTCATCGCCGAAGTGTTGCGGGAAACTGGTGACGAAGCGGAGACGTTGGATGGCGGGGACTTCATCGTGGACGCGTTTCAGGAGATGGGCGAAGGACGTCACCCCCTCTCCCTTCAAGGGAGAGGGTTGGGGTGAGGGTGAAACTCGAAGCTGCGTTGCATCCCTGGATCCATCCCCCTCACCCGGCCTCTCCCCCACTTGGGGGAGAGGGGTTGCTAGCGAATGCGCACGTTGCACATTCAACCCCGGCCCAATCTGCGGACGCGCTTCACCATCCGTGTCACTTGCAGCCGCGTGATCGTAGCGGTAGTGATTCACCGTCTGCCCGAGCAGTGTGATCTCGATCGCGCCGGCGTCAGCCAGCTTTTTACACTCATCCACGATGTGGTCGGGCGGGCGATGCACTTCCGCCCCGCGTGTGAACGGCACCACGCAATATGTGCAGAACTTGTTGCACCCGCGCGTGATCCGTACATACGCCGATGTGTCTACCCGATCCGGGCTGAACGAGCGCCCCATATCCAGGTTTTCCAGATCATCTACCGCCGCAGCCAGCGTGCCACTGCGACGATTGGTATTGCCCTGCAATGCCGCCTGCGATTGGCCGGTGGTGATCGTGTTTTCGATCAGCAGTGGAACCTTGTCCAGTTCACCCGGACCGCATACCAGGTCGAGTTGTGGATATTGCTTGAGCAGTGATTCACCATCGCGTTCCGCCATGCAACCCAGCACGCCGACGATCACATCGGGGCGTTGTTTCTTGATGGGTTTGAAGTCACCGATGCGGCCGTGCACCTTGTCTTCCGCGTTTTGCCGCACGCTGCACGTGTTGAACAGTACTACCTGCGCCTGCTCGCGGTCATCTACGAACTGATAACCCAACCCGCGCAGATGCGACTGGACCAGTTCGCTGTCCAGCACGTTCATCTGGCAGCCGAACGTTTCCAGGTAGATCGTGCGTTGCGGTGTCTGGGGAGCACTCATGGTCGGGCCATTGTAGGAGGCAACACGAAGCAGTGCTTGCGATGAGCCTGCGCGAAAGCGACAATATTCGGTATGGCTGTTCAGATGGAACTGGCACGGATTCTGATCACCGAAACCCGCGAATATCAGCTCATCGAGCTGCGCGAGGTGGATGGTGAACGTCGTCTGCCCATCGTGATCGGCCCGTACGAAGCCGCCGCCATCGAACGTCGCCTCAAGGGTTCACCCATCCGCCGCCCGCAAACGCATGACCTTTTGGCCAACGTCATTGAAGGGCTTGATGGCATTCTCACCAGCATCAACATCAACGACCTCAAGCACGATACTTACTACGCACAGCTGGTGATCGAACACCTTGGCCAAACCAGGCTCATCGACAGTCGTCCCAGTGATGCAATCGCCCTCGGCATCGCCAGCGAAGTGCCCATTTTTGTAGAAGAGCACGTGCTGGAATCAAGCAATCCAGAGGCGTGACGTGCGGCGACTGCATCGCGACCGCTAGACGCGGCACGTCATGCATGTCACTTCCCACTTCCGACTTTCCACTTCCCATTTTCACTGATTATCAGCCGTTTCCATTGGTCGATGCGCCCCAAACCGCACAACCGGACCGGCATTTGGTTGCTTACGCGGCAGGCGGTTAACGTCCAGTGCATGTCTGCCGATGCTGCAAGTGTTACCGCAATCCTCCCAGACAAGGATCCATCTATGAGCACCATTTCCCGCGGCGTGAGACTTGGCGAAATCCTTGTAGCCAATGGTGTGCTCACCCGCGATCAGGTGCAGGCCATCATCGATCAGCAGCAACGCTGTGCCCGGCCCTTCGGTGACTTGGCCGAACGTATGTTCGGCATCGGTCATGAAGAGGTCGAGAAGGCCTGGATCGAACAGTACCTGACCTACGACACCGAAGTCGATCTGGAAACACAACAGGTCGACGTGGAAGTGCTGCGCGTTCTCAATCGTCGCCAGGCCTGGCAGTTCCACATGCTGCCGTTGCGACGGAACGAGCAGGAACTGCTGCTTGCCACGTGCCGCGAGTCGCTACCCAAGGCGGTGAACTTCGCGTGGCATCGCCTGCACGATCCGGTGTTCTTTCTCGTCGCCCAGCGCCCGCAACTGGAAGAATTCCTCATGGAACACTACCCATGGCCGGCCATGTACCAGATGATGGAAACCGCCGCCGCAGGGTGAAAGTGATCGCCTCAGAAAGTTGACAGGATTGACAGGATGAGCGGGATGGTTTTTGAGCATTCGCCCATACTATCCAGTTGATCCTGTCAACTCTGTTTCCCACGATCATCCTCCATTACCTGACAAACCTTCATCGCACCGGGGCCGAATGTGATCGCGTTCTTGCCCTGCGCTTTGGACTTCAACAACATCTTGTCGGCCAGCTTCACCAGTTCGTCCGGTGTCTGCCCATCCCACGGGTAACTGGCCAATCCACCGCTGATGGTCAGCGTGCCCGGCGCCAGGTCGGCGAGCTGCGGGAACTTGTGTGAGCAGATCGCCTTCTGGAACCTGGCCGCGATCCGCGGAATCGACTGCGGATGCTCCTGCGTACCACCGTCTTTGTCCTGCCGAGATTTATCGCCATCCCAGAAGATCACGCCGAACTCATCCCCGCCGATGCGTGCCACCACATCATGTTTGCGTACCACCGAGTCCATCAGCTTCGCCGCCGCCCGAAGAATCGCATCCCCTGCCGCGTGGCCGTACTGATCGTTGTACTGTTTGAAGTCATCGATGTCGAAGATCAACACCGTCACGCGAAAGCGCTGTTCCTTCGCCCGGCGAACCACTGAATCCAGGAACTTATCGAAGTACCGCCGATTCCACACGCCTGTCAGTTCATCATGCAACGCCATATGATTCAGTTGCGTGATACGTGCTTCCAGCGCCAGCCACCTGGCCAGCCAGTCGCCCCACTCGGCCAGTTCCTCAAGCCCGCATTCATCGGAGCTCAGATAGCCGAGTTGCTGCTGTTCATACGTGATCGGCACACAGGTGCGCACATCCAACACGTTCTCTGCCGACCATCGTACGTCTGATGTCTTCAGTTCACGTTGAATCACGCGAACCGCCTGGTCGCGCATCTCCGCACGTCGTGTGAGCAACTTTTCCACCAGTGCCAGATCGTCCGAGTCGTTGCTTACCGCTGGCCTTGCCCGTTCAGTGATGCGCGGCAGACTCACATCCGCATCAACCTCGAGTTCAACTTTCTTATCAGCTTCATGCGGCGTCGCATCACGATGATCGATCGCGGCCGCCAACTCGCCCGGGCCAAACGGGCCGATCAGGTAATCATCAAATCCCAGTCGCACCGCCCGCATGGCATCCGGTTCATCCGACGCCTGGGCCACCAGCACCAACCGGCTGCTCGGCGCGACCTGTCGCACCGCCCGCACGGTGGCTTCCAGTGAAGTCCGCATGGGGCCAACCTGTCCCACCAGTGCGTGCAATTCGCGGTTGGACATCTCGCCGAGGGCATCGAGATAGTTGTCCACCTGCACCACAGGATGCGACTGTGTGCGGGATAGTTGTTCAGCCGCCGCCACGTCACCGACGACCAGAACCATGGCGTCATCTTGTTTGTGATCGAGCCGCGTCACGATGCGGTCTCCAAATCTTTATCATCATCGCCGAGCAACATGGCAAGTTCTTCCTCGGTGATCAACGGGCTTTCATCCAACGTATCCCGTAGCGGCTCAGGTTCCACCAGTTTGGGTTGCGCGGGTTGTTCCTGCTCCACGGGCTTGGTCATCGGAGCCACGGTGACCACCGGCTCGAGCGGCCTGGACTTCGCCACTTTCGTCGATGGCCCAGCAGGAGCTTCGCCCTCCCAGGTAACCGCCTGCGAAGGTCTCCCTGCTTCCGGGGCTGAGGGGCGCAACGGCTGGAGTGGCGGGTCGAGTGAGATCGAATACTGCCAGATGATCACCTGCGGGTGGTACCTGCGAATGCTGCTGACCAACAGTTCGCAATCACGAATCAGATCACGTTCGATCAGAATCACGATGCGCTGCTTGCCATCGGCCAGACTGGCCATCACGGCCGGGGCATCGCCCACCTCGCGCACCACAACATTTCGGCTACGCAGGCCTTCCAGTAAATCGCCTGGCACATCGCACCCGCTGGGAGCCAGCAGAAGGCACGTAGGCTGATCGGCGATGGCGCGAGCTGTGGGTCGTTGGCGGGCCATACCATCTCAATTCTACCACACGGAGCAAGCCGCGCTGGGTGATTCTGGCATCCTTCGCACAACCGTTATAACCGTCACAATCGTTACGACCGGTAATGCGGCGAGTTCGGGGCAATGTTGTATGTGAGATGTGATATGTGGTATGTAGATGCCCTTCGCTGAAGGCGCGCAACGTATCTGACATACCACATACAACATCTCACATATAACATCCCCTATGCTTCCTTTCTCCGACCCCAACCTTTACCCCAATCCTCTCGCCTGCTGGCTACTTGCCGGGGCGGCGGTGATCATCGTCGGCATTGCCAAGAGCGGGTTCGGTGGTGGCGTGGGAGTGATCGCCACGCCGTTGTTCATCTTTGCGTTTGGTGATCCGAAGCTGGCGGTGGGTGCGTTGTTGCCGTTGCTGATTGCGGCTGACATCTTCAGCGTGTGGCACCACTGGAAGAAGTGGGACCCCCGGAATTTAATCAAACTACTTCCTGGATCAGTACTGGGGATTGCGGCCGGAGCGGCGCTCATCTGGTGGATGGGTGAACTGTCCGAATCGGGCGAGCGTTGGATGAAGTTTGCCATTGGTATCATCTGCATCCTGTACGTGGTGGGCGATGTGATCAAAGCCCGCTTCGCCCCCAACTGGCACTTTGAACCCAAGCACACCAATGGAGCGGTGTTCGGCTCAGCCGCGGGCATCACCAGTACACTCGCCCATGCGGCGGGGCCGGTCATTACGATTTTTCTCATCGGCCAGAAGATCACCAAGCAAACCTTTATCGGTACCTGCGTGATCTACTTTTTCATCATCAACAACATCAAGTTGATCCCTTACGCCACGCTGGGTCTGATCGACACGTCCACGCTCTGGTACGGCCTGTGGCTGCTCCCGCTGGTTCCCCTCGGCACGTTCTGCGGTGCCCGCCTGAACCGGCTGATGAGCGAGAAAGCCTTCAAGACCGCGATCATGGTGATCGTGACCCTCAGCGGCATCGACCTGATGCTGGGCAAGAGCATGCTGCTGCGAGCACTGGGGATGTGAGAATGCGGCTTGTGGTTCCTGTCCGCCTTCGCCGAAGCTACGGCGGACAGGAGTCCCAAACCTCAAAGACACAGCGGACGCTTGGTGGGGCTTAGCGTCCGCTGTATCAGTTGGGGGGTGTACAGGTTTGTGTCAAAAGGACAAAGCGATCGGGCGATGCACGTGGCATTGCCCGGGAGACTCAAGGCTTACTCCCCTCCTGGAGCATTTCAACTTGATCTGTATCGTCTGGCCTGGCTATGGCTTGGTCGATCTTTGTTGGCCTGGATCGACGAATCCTTTTCGATTCACCTGTTTTGGCCTCCGCGCCCGACTTGTTTCGCCGATGGCCATACGCCACAGCTAAAGTTTCAATGCTCAAGGCCGATCCCACGCGGTCGTGGGCAGGCCTTTCTCCGTTGCCCGGCCGATCGCATCCTCATCCCCATCCGGCTTTCTCCCGTCATGCGATCCACCGACACCACGTGGATACGCATAATTCGTGCCAAATCGGGTGGATGACCTCGCAATGCCGATAATCAGCCTGATATCGGCGATTTTCCGATGGTGAATGGCGTGGTGGTGGGGTAAATTCCCCAGGGTGGGACGCGGGAGATTCCCCGGCAGGTTTGCAGATGATTGGCCCGGGGCGGGGCAAATGTGGTAGCTTGGAGGGCGCGGCCAGCCCCCGGAAGCCTCCGGGTTGCCACCCAGGGTTAACGGTTGTATCTGGGGCTCGGGGCCAACAAGAACAGAAAACAGGACGAATCATCCATGACGCGACATCTGCATATTGAACCGGTGGGGGGGCTGGCGGGAGACATGTTCCTCGGGGCATGCATCGATCTGGGCGTTTCGTTGGACGATCTGACGGCTGCGTTATCGCCGTTGGAACTGGCCTGTGAACTGACCGCCGACCGGGCAGAGCGGCACAGCATCGGGTGTGTGGATTTTCGAGTGAGAGCACAGGTGGCAGGTAACCAGGAGCAGGGCACAGGGCACAGTCATTCACATCCCACATCCGACATCTCACATCCGACATCCCACCACCATCACCACACGCACTACAGCGACATCATGGCGATGATCGACAAGCTTGCGCTGACGGATCGTGCGGCCGACCGGGCGGGGAAAATTGTGACGGTGCTGGCTGAAGCGGAAGCGGCGGTGCACAACACGACCATTGAGAAGGTGCACTTCCACGAAGTGGGCGCGATCGATTCGATCGTCGACATGCTCGGGGCGGCGATCGCGTTGGAGTTGCTGGAAGTGGACACGATAAGCTGCGCTTCGCTTCCGTTGGGGCATGGGCAGATCAAATGCGCGCACGGCATCGTGCCGCTTCCGGCGCCGGCCACGGTGAACATCCTGCGCGGCAAACCCACGCACGGG
>JANQFT010000169.1 GCA_028277685.1 Phycisphaeraceae bacterium | reverse complement strand
ACGGGGCTTTCCAGCAGTTTGTTCTTCAGCTTGGCTTCGATGGCTTTGTAGACGACGGGACTGACGCCCTGGCCGGCTTCGATAACGTGGCCGCGGTCGGTGAACACGGTGAAGCGGGGGACCCAAAGACGGTCGGCACCGGAGTGGTTGGTCACGGTGTAAGGCATGTACCAATACCACTTGGCGATTTTGTCGCCGGGGGCTTTCACCTGGATGAGACGGGGATTGGTGTAGCGGAAGTCGAACTCCCAGCTACGCTGCAGGACCGAAGGCTCGGCATAGCTGGCGGCGAACTCGGTGGTGCCCATGACAATGATCACCGCGCCCAGCATGATCCAGGCGCTACGTCGCAACACAGTCAGCTTCTTCACAAGTCTTCTCCTGACAGAGGTTACCAAGTATTCTACTGAACCAGCGGATATGGTCAAAGTGAGAAGTCGGAAGTGGGAGGGCGAGGCTCCTGCCGAGCCGTCGCTCCCCGGAAGCCGAAGTGTGCGGTAGGATGTAATTTCATGGATGAGCAGGCACACAACACGATGCAGGCAGGTGGTCGGATCATGAAGCTTGATCCGGCGGACCACCCCAAAGCGCTGGAACAGCTTGCGATGAACGGGCGGGCGAGTGATCGTCATCAGATTCATCGATTTATGCAGTTTGCCAAGCGTCAGGCGGCGGGGCCGGTGGAATGCTGGGCGTATCGCACGGTGGATGATGGGTTGGATCATGTGGTGCTGCTGCTGCCGCGTGCGGGGCGCACGGGGATGTGTTTCGTTGCCCGGCCGGACAGGCGGGGGAAGGTGGAACAACTGGCCGCGGTCATTCGTGCTGCGACTACGAAGCTGCCTCCCGAGCGGTGGGTCATGCTGCAGGCCTTGCTGGAAACCACCGATGACCTTCAGCAGGCAGCCCTGGAACAGGCGGGCTTTTCCAAATTGGCCACCCTCGATTACATGCAGCGGGTGATCGGCCGCAGCGAAGCCGCCCCCGCGCCATTGGCCAACGTGCAGGTGATGCCGTGGCACGAATCGCGTCGCGCGCTTTTTGTGCAGGTGCTCGATGCGAGTTACGAACAAACACTTGACTGCCCTGCACTGCGCGGCATTCGCCAGACTGATGATGTGCTGACTGGTCATATGGCATCGGGGCAGTTTGATCCGGCCTTGTGGTTGTTGGTGTGCATGCGCGATGAACCTGTGGCCGTGTTGCTGTTAACCGAAGTGCCCGAACAGGAATGCGTGGAACTGGTTTACCTGGGCGTAGGAGTGAAGTATCGCCAGCGGGGTATCGCACGACATTTGTTGCAGCATGCTTTTCATCTCACCGCTGCGCGTGACCGTCGTTTGTTGACACTTGCGGTCGATGAAACGAACGAGCCGGCGATGCAGTTGTATCGTCATGCGGGCTTTCGTCGCTTTGCGCGACGTTTGGCCATGGCGTTGGTTGTTCAACCGACCACTGGCGACAAGTAGGCGTCAACGTTTTCCACAACTTGTCCATAACGCTGTGTGACATGGTGGAGAAGAATTTCTCATCGCGTGCAAATGCTTGTTTTGACTGAACCTTTACCATCGCGCGCGCTTGGGCTTGGAGATAGGGTCTTGATTCGTGATGGCCGATGCCTATCTTGGTGCGTGTCAGTCATGGATGGCTGATGTCTTTAGCGCTCTGACCCTGTCACGTCACCTCTGAGCATGGCGGTGTGGGTTGGGCGAACTTCCCGGATGGATCCA
>JANQFT010000606.1 GCA_028277685.1 Phycisphaeraceae bacterium | reverse complement strand
CTTGTATCGTCAGGCCAGCGGTAGCATCCCCCCGCAGAGACAGCCGTCGTGAGAGCATCCTCACCAAGCAGCGCAACGCCACCGCGAAGATGCAACTGGTGGCGGAGGCGGAGCGGCTGACGGCACAGCTTAAGAAGAAACCCACGGACAAAGATGCAGCCAACGATCTGGTGAAGCTGTACGTGGTCGACCTTGACCAGCCGAACCAGGCGGCGAAGTATGCCAAAGCCACCGGCGACAAGCGCGTGCAGCAGATGTTGAAACTTGCCGTGCGGCCGCTGAGCAAACTGAAAAGCGGTCAGGCGTATGATCTGGCTGAGTGGTACGGCGAACTCACGGCGTCGACCGGGGCATCGGCGAAACCCGATGTTCAGCAGCGCATGCGGAATTTGTATCAGCATTTTCTCCACGGGAACAACAAGCAGGATTTGAAAGCCGTCAAGGCGAAGTTGAAGGTTGAGGAAATCGATCGCGCGCTGGCAGCGAAGGCGGCGGAGAAAACAACATCCGGCGGGGGCACTGGCAGCACCGCGGTGGTGGGCAACGTAATCGATCTGATCAAACTGGCCGACGCAGGCAAGGATGCGCCCGAAGGTGGCTGGATGGTGAAAAACGGTATCCTCGGGAACGTGACCGATCATTACGGTGATACGTTCAACTTCCCGGTGAATGTGGAAGGCGATTACGAACTCACGCTGCGCTTCCGCACCGAGAAGCTGATTCGCAGTTACACGTACATGACGCTTTACCTGCCGCTGAAGGGTGATCGCAAGGCGTACTTCCGCGTGTACAGTTATTACTATGCACCAAAGCTTTCAGTTTCGAACAACCTGCGCGTGTTGGCGGCCCAGATCAATCCGGGGCAAACGCACACCGTGATCGTGCGCAAGGAAACCGCCAAGGATGGTCAGATCAAGATTGGTGTGGCGATGGACGGACGTCGTTTACTGGAATGGCAAGGCACGGCCATGGCGGGTCAGAATTATATTTTGCCGACTCAGCCAAGCGTGAATTTCAACTACGCGCGCGCGGCGATCACCAAGGCCACCATTAAACGATTGAGTGGGAAGATCGAGCCCATTCGAAAAACCGGTAACTGAACAGCGCATAGAGCGCTGCGCATCACAGCCGGTTGACTCCCATGCGTATTTCGGGAATTCAGCGGGGGTTAGTGGGGCATGGGGAACTGTTTGCACAGATCCACCACTTCGTGGCGCACACTGCTGAGGGTTTCTTCATCTCCCTTGCTGGTGAGCACGCGGTGGATCATGCTAGCGATGGTGGTCATGTGTTCTTCGGTCATGCCGCGCGTGGTGAGCGCTGGAGTACCGAGTCGCACGCCGGACGTCTTCATCGGTGAACGCGTTTCCTGCGAGACGGTGTTCATGTTCGAGATGATACCGGCCTGTTCGAGCCAACTTGCCGCTTCTTTCCCGGTGAGATCTTCATCGGTGCGGCGAAGGTCGATCAGCACCAGGTGGTTGTCGGTGCCGTGGCTGGAAAGATGGAAACCGTCGGCCACGAGTTGCGTGGCGAGTGCCTTGGCGTTGGCGATGGTTTGGGCGGCGTATTCACGGAACGCGGGCTTCAGTGCTTCGCCGAAGCAGACGGCCTTACCGGCGATCACGTGCATGAGCGGTCCACCCTGCGTGCCGGGGAACACAGCCTTGTTGATGGCTTTGGCCAGGTCTTCATCGTTGGTCATGATCAACCCACCGCGCGGACCACGGAGGGTTTTGTGAGTTGTGGTGGTGACCACATGACAATGCGGGAACGGTGATGGATGCGCACCGCCGGCCACAAGACCCGCGATGTGCGCGATGTCAGCCATGAGCATCGCACCGCAACTGTCGGCGATCTCACGGAACTTGGCGAAGTCGATCACGCGCGGATACGCGGAGTAACCGCACATCATGAGCTTGGGTTTATGCTCGGCGGCCATCTGCATGACCGCGTCGTAATCGATGTGGCCGTAGTCCTCCCGAGATTCATCGTACACCAGCGGGTAGTGCACGGGGTTGAACCATTTGCCCGACACATTCACCGGTGAACCGTGCGTGAGGTGGCCACCATCGCTGAGCACGACCGACATATATGTATCACCCGGTTCCAGCAGGGCGGCGAACACGGCCAGGTTCGCGTTGGCACCACTGTGCGGTTGGACGTTGGCGTATTCGCAACCGAACAGTTTGCATGCGCGATCGATCGCGAGTTGCTCGATCTGATCGTAATACGCAGTGCCCGAGTAGTAGCGCTTACCGGGGTAACCTTCACAGTATTTGTTGGTGAGGCAACTGCCCACGGCGGCCATCACGGCGGTAGACGCGTGGTTCTCGCTGGCGATCATTTCCAGCGTGTGTTCCTGGCGCTCGGCCTCGGTGGAAATCCACTTCCACACTTCCGGGTCCGTCGCCTGAATGGGGTTGGTCGCATCGATCACGGCTTGGGTATCGCTCATGGCGCCCTCCAACATCAATATCAGGGGATGCATCCTACCGATGCGGCACGACCTTGGCCAGTATCACACCTGCGAACCAACCAACTATGCCGATGCAGGCTCGACAGGACGGTTAGACGGATCGCCAAACGCGGCTGACCGGCATATCAACCCCCTGTGCTCGGCGAACGGCCGCCCACAGAATCATGGCGAAGGGAACCCACCAGATCAGATCGTTGGTGATGATCATCCAGCCCAGTGTAAGGGGTACTTCCCCGCGGGTGTAACCGATCACGAACCCGACCGGGCCGAACACTTTGCCGAGAAAGCCCACCAAGGTGATCGGCCAGTGCCGCAGTGGATCGCGCGAGGCTGCGAGATAGCCCAAGCCATACACGCCGACAATCATGCCGATGCACGCCCACAGGTTGCGTCGGGCGGGGTCATCGCCCCCGATACCCAACAGGTCAAGCGACCAACCGGGGGCGAGCACCACGATCGCTCCCCACAGCAGGTTATAGACACCAGCCAATACCAACACCTGTCGCATCCAGCGAGGGGTGGTATCGCGCGGCGGTGCATCATCTGTAGTTCCGGGCACGTTCATGACGCATTGTAGGCAGTGTTATGCAGAAGACTCGGTATACCGCGCGGCCAAGACAACAAAATCTCACACGCATCCATATGAATTAAAAGGGTTTATGAAAAACATTGTCCAATATCTGAATTACACCCTTGAAAAGTTAGGTGCACCAAATATTATGGTTGGGTGCAGCAAATGCATTGCTGCCGTGGAGCCTGACGATGAACGGCCTGCTCGCCGCCCTGATCACTGCCGCCTTCGCACCCTTCGCCATG
>JANQFT010000555.1 GCA_028277685.1 Phycisphaeraceae bacterium | reverse complement strand
TTCGATAGTTGACGATCACGGCCGCGCCTTCTCGGGCGAGTGTGAGGGCAATACTGCGCCCCATGCCATCGCCCGCCGCACCGGTGACCAACGCTACCCGCCCCGAACATGTGCCTGCCAGTTTTGGGTTCACCATTTCGTTCGCTCCAGTCCGCGGCGGCGCAGCTCCGCGTTGATTTCACCGATGTGTTGATGCGTGTGCCGCAGGATGTAGGTGGTTTTGTGCAGGATGCTGCTGAACCACTTGCAGGTTGGCTCAGGGGTCATCATCTGCTCATCGGTTTTGGGCTTGAGGTAATCGATCACCGCCTGCTTGGTTTCAGAGATGTACGTGGCGAGTTGTTTCTTCGTGGGCAGTTGGTCGGGCGTGGCTTTACCCCAACCAGTGCCGAAATGCTCACCCCATGGAAAGTCGTCACTGTTCGGATAGCGGTTACAGTCAATCGCTTCGATGGTATGCCACAACAAACGCGCAGGGATGAGGTAATCATCCTCTCCGGTGGCCCAGTGTTCATCGGGTGTGATTTCGATGACGGCACTGAGCATGTTCCAACCGTGGTCGAATTCACCAAGAATGGTTTGGGCGATGGTCATGAGGTTGCTCCTTCGATAAATTCTCCGGGCTTCCGGGGGCTTATGCCTGCCACTTGATGCGCGGCAGATCACGGCGGCGCAGTTCGGCGTTGATGATATCGATGTGGCCCTGGTTGTGACGGATGTTGTAGATCAGGTGGCTCAGCAGGTTCGGCCCGGTCCACGGGCAAAACTCTTTCGGCGCAAGCAATGCTTCGTCATCGTGTTGATCCATCCAGTCGGCCATGTGTTGCTTCGTGTGATCGAAGTACCGCATCATTTCAGTCTGGTCGGGTAGCTCTTCAGCGGGCGTGCCTTCCCAATCGAGCTTGCGGCCAAGCACGGGGTTGGGCGCTTCCCAGTCGGGCGGACCACCGAAGTAACCGATGACCATGGTGTCCAGCAGGTGCAGCACATGCCGCGCGGGGATGAGGTAGTCGATCTCTCCCGTGCGCCAATGTTCGGCAGGCACTTGTTCGATCACCATGCTGATCGCGCGAAAGGTGGCATCAAGTTGGCGGGCAACGGCAGCTTTCACGTTAGGCATCCTCGTTCTCCAAAGATGGCAAGGCATCTCGTGCCTCGGATGAGATTGGTAAAGCCATGATGCGTGGACGTAAGGTGTTCAATGATTGGCCGGCGGATACGGCGGCGCGGGCTTCATCTTTGATGTGCGGTGGGACATTCCACGCATCGATATCCAATGGGCTATTTTGTTCGGGTGAACCGGCAAGCGTGGTGAAGCCGAGTTTGGCGTAGGTAGTCCACGGGGGTCGGCCCGCCCATTGCGCGTACTCGCGCAGGCCCTGCGGTGCAGCTCTGGCGATGATGGCGGTGTAATTGTTCTGCTTTGCCCAGGCGATGGATGCTTCGATGAGCGCGGTGGCGATGCCCCGGCCATGGTACTGCGATTCGATCATCTGAAACTGTGGCTTGGGCACATCACGAAACGCTTCGACCACCTGCGCCACATCGTTTTGCTCGAGCACTACGCCATCCAGTGCGTTCAGGTCGGTGAGGGTTTGGTCGATGTTCCAATCGCGCTGTCGCGCGAAGCGGTAGATCAGTTCGCGTTGAACGTTGGCTTCGCTATCGAGCGTGCGACCAACGTGGCAGCAAGCGTGGCACCAGATGGCTCCGGGTGCATGATCGCGCAGAGGGGCGATAGCTTGCTGCCATAGTTCGTCGGGCCAGGGGTTGGTCCAACTTGGCCAGTGCGGGTTGGGCTGACCGGGCAAGACCACGCGATACCCATGCAGCTGCGCCACGCAGCGATCACCATGCCACGCGGCCATACCGATGGTGTCCTGTAATTCAAAAAGCGCATCGATCGCGTGTGGTTCAGTCGGCCAACAGCGCTCGGTGATGCGGTCCCACTCGTCGGGGGTAACCGGTCGAACATCGATAGAGTCGCCCCTGGGCGCGGTGATGGACATGACAACTCCTAAGCAGCTTCCAGGGCCAGTTCGAGCAAGCGACGACGACGCAGTTTGTACACATCTTTCGTGTTCTTCGGAGCGCGGGTGAGGCGGCGTTCGATCAACGGTTTGGCGTAGCGCAGTTCTTTGCGGGCGAGATCGTTTTCCGCTTCGATCAGGGCGCTGAGCACGTAGTAGAACTTGAAGCCGCGCCAGTCGCCTTCGCCATCGCGTTTTGTTTTCAGGAACTTCAAGCCATGGTGCAGGCGATCGGCTGCTTCATCAATGATGCCAACGTTCCATGTGCGCCAAAGCGCCACGGTACATGAGTTACAGCAGTAGGTGCCACGTTTACGCATGCCGCCACCATGTTCGGTTTCACTTTGGTGGAGCCGCTTACTGACCCAGTCTGCGGCGCGACCGATGGCTTTCTGCCCATGTTGTGATTTCGGTTGCATGATGACGAGCGCCCGCAATGCTTCTTCACCCAGAATATGGGATGCACCCGCCCGGGTGGTGATACGTTCACCGGTAAAAAACCTGTAGCCGTCAGCGATTTCGTTACCGACCGGCGCGAACAATTGGCCGTAGCTGCCGGGTTGACCTTGTTGATCGCTGACGGTGCGACAAAGTTTTACCCGTCTTCCGCAACAGTGCTCTTTACCGAACAAGCGTTTGTCGTTTACTTCATCAACGATGGCTGAGAGGGTCAGTACATTCGACATGATGATTTCCAACGATATGAGTTACGCGGCCACCACATAGCGGGACGCCTTAGCCAACAGTTTACCCTTCATGCCCACCTGACTGAGGGCGGTGAGTTTTTGTTCGCGGCGAAACTTCAAAATGCGTCGCGCAGTCACCGGGCCTACCCCAGGCACGCGGAGCAGGTCATCCTTCGTGGCGCAGTTCAACCGTACCGGGAAAAACTCGGGATGATGGTCGGCCCAGATTTGTTTCGGGTCGACATCAAGCGGCAACTCGCCGTTCTCCCCGAAGCTGAGTTCATCGGCCTGCCATTTGTATTGTCGCAGAAGGAAGTCACATTGGTAGAGCCGGTGTTCCCGGGTCAGCAGGTTCGAGTTTTCTTCCGCGGGTCGATGTTCACCAGGCAGGTTGCCATCGCCCAGTCCGCGCTGATAAGCACTGAAGTAGATGCGGCTGAGCTTCCAGTTGTGGTAGAGTCGATGGGTGGCGTGAACAATATCGCGGTCGGTTTCATCGGATGCACCGACAATAAACTGCGTCGATTGTTTGACGCCTGCGTACTTGTTCCCGGGGGCGGTGAGGGCACTGATACGTTTGATGGCGCCAACGATGTCGCGCTCGAAGTTTTTCGTGGTCGACATCTTTTTGAAAGACGATTTGGTCGGCGCTTCAACGTTTAGTGACACCGCGCTGGCCATGCTGAGCGCCTGCTCGATCGCGCCGTCCGACGCCCCCGGAAGAACTTTCAAGTGGATGTAACCACGGTAGCGATATTTACGCCGGAGGATTTCCGCCGTGGCGAGCATGCGATCCATCGCGTGGTCGGCGTGTTTGGTGATGCCGGAACTGAGGAACAACCCATGGATGTGCTTGCGACGCACGTAATCGGTGAACATGTTGGCCACTTCCTCCGGGCGCA
>JANQFT010000345.1 GCA_028277685.1 Phycisphaeraceae bacterium | reverse complement strand
TACCGGTCGCGTGATCGGCACCATCGTGTTGTGGGAACCGGATGAGAACGGTCGCACGGAAATCGGCCACATCTTTCATACCGGCTATCGACGAGATGGCCTCGATACCGAAGCCATGCGTAAGATGGTGGATGTCGCGTTCAGTCAACCGAGCATCAAGAAGCTGTTCGGCCTGAACGCGGTCGACTGGAAAGGCCAACTCACCCCGCTGCAAGACAACGGCTTTGTCGAAACCGGGCGCGGTGACGGCTCTTCGTTCGTCAAAGATGTGGATGGCAACCCCATCACCTTTACCGGCTGCACCATGGAACTATCGCGCGATGCGTGGGCGGAGCAGGGCAAGCCGTAGTCTGTGCCGTGTCCACCGGGAGTTTTGCTCTCCCGGTGGACGCAACTGGACAAACCTACCCACCCAACCCCGGCAGGTCGGAAGCCACCTTTACCGCCCCGCCACCTCTCTTGATCCGCGCGGAGAAATCCGCGTACTTGATCACACTCGCGCTGGTTTGCAGCGTGATGAATCGGCCGGGCAGTTCGTTGGAAACCAGCGTCATCTCGTCGTGATGATTGAAGATGCAACCGATCATGTTGATCATGGTCAGCGGGTGGGGGCAGTTTTCATCTTTGCAGTGCGTGCGGATACGATTGTTCTTCAAACTGCAATACGATACCGTGATCACATCCACCGGCGTGCCGATGTTCAAAAACACCACCGGCTCATCATGCAGCACGCGCACGTTTTCGAACAGTAACTGTTCCTGCACCGGTACCGGTGAACCGGGGTAGTACGACCGGCTCCACTTATCACCATCGAAATGCACGCTGAAACTGGTGCGCGGTTTTCTCAAGGTGATATCACGGAACACCACGTTGCGCACACCGGCGGTGTACGTGACATCTTCCTGCACCATGCCCCAGGTGATGCCATCCAATTCCACCTTGCCCTTGTCGTGTGTCGGGGGCGTGTTGCTGGTGTGCACCTGCTCATCCGGCTTCATCATCACGCGGTATAACTTGTCGTTGTGAATCACCGAATCGGAATGCTGTACCGGCATGCCGGGTTTCCACTCGCCCCAACCACCAGCCAAAATGCGACAGAAAAAACCTACCACGTGATCATGATCATCCGGCAGATCGGTGCAGTTTTCGATCACGCCGTCTTCAATCCAGCCGAGTTCGGGGTTGCTCGTTGCGTAGTCGTGCGCGTTCAAGGCGATCGCATCATCCACGGTTTTGAACACACCATCCCGAATGACAAACCGCTTGCCGCGCCCAAGGTGAACGCCATCTTTGTTGCCGTGGATGATCACATTCGTTACGGCGATATCTTCGAACGTGCAGATCTGAATGGCGAACTGACGATGGCCAAGGTCGTAGCATCGGAAGCGTTCGATATGCAGATCTTCCACATGAAAAAATGCAAGTTGACCCTGCAGGCCATAGATGGGGCCTTGGGTGTGGTCGATGTCGTTGACGATGACGTGCAGGCCTTCGATGGTGATGCGCCGATCGGTCGTGCGCGTCGGTGCCCCCTTGTTCAACATCACGTGACAGAACGGCCCTTGCTCATCGACTTTCTGAATGAATACTCCCGCGCCGAATTTCACGTGCGTGTCGCTAGGCACATACACCGTGCCGGCCAGTCGATAGGTGCCGGGCCGACTGATGATGATGGTGCCAGTCTGGTCGACCGCACGCTGCAGGGCTTGCAAATTTTCGATGCCAGTCGCTTCCGGACTGAAGCCGAAGTCGGCGGCGTAGGTGAAGCCGGTGTTGCGTAAGGTTTTGGAGTCGCTCACGAAGAATGCTTCCGTTGGTTGATGAAGCGGGTCATCCTAGCGAGCCATCGTCCATAATGCGAAGTGGAGTGATTCAGACTCATCGCGCCGTGGTCTGGCGGTACTTGCTGGGGGGCGCGGCCCACATCAATCGTTTTTTTGAGAAGGACAGACATATTGCGAATGAGCCTACTGAGCGTGATGGCGAGGCTGATGCTGTGGAGCGCAAGTGCAAGTTACAGCGCGGTCGTTCTTGATCTGACCGCCACCTGGCCCGATGACCCGTTGTTCGAAACGTTCGACTACGGCACGCTGGGCCACAACATCTCACGCGGTGCTGGATCCAATCACGACTTGACCCAGACATTCAAACTCAACCAGGCCATCATCATCCATATCTTCGAGGTGGATGACATGTTCAGAAGCAACGTGGTCGAAGGCACGATGCATGTCGACGAAGTGTTCAGCATGCCGGCCAGCGGGCAGTGGTACAACGACACAAACACCGAGCGCAGTCAATACGACTACGGCGTGGCCTTGGACATCCTCGAACCAGCATCGATGGTGCTGCTCGGACTCAGCAGCATGCTGATGGTTCGGCGTCGCCGCTGATCGTCCACCCGCCGCGCAAGCGCATCTTTATAATCCTCCACCGGTTGACGCTTCGTAGTCGTTGAAGCGACAGGCCGGTTTTTCTGCACAAGGCGTCTACCGATGCGCTTGTCTGTACCTTCCGGGGGTACAGCCGTTGAACTGGCGGAACACGCGGATGAAGTAGGCGGCACTAGTGTACCCGCACGCTTCGGCGATCTGGTCGAGCGTCAGGTTGGGATTACGCAGGTACGCTTTGGCGGTGGCGATGCGAATCTGGTTCAGGTCATCGATAAAATTGGTGTTGCCCTGCTGGCGGAACACGCGGGAAAGATACGCGGGGTCGCAACCCAATGCCGCGGCCACGGTGTCGCGTGAAAGGGCGGTGTCGGCCGCGTTCTCTTGCAGGTAAGCACATGCACGCTGCCACAGAACGGTCGGACCGGATTGTACAGCAGGCTGATGTTGTTTCAGATGATCCAGCGCGCGTTGAAACGACAGGCTCAACAGTTGCACCAGTTCATCTGTTCCACCGTCACGTTGTACGAGCGCTTCGCACGCCTGCACCATGTGCCACAAGGCCTGATCAGCCGGCGGGGTGTGACAACACAACTCAATCCACTTGCCCGCGGTATTGAATCCCTTACTACGGTAGCGCACGAAGTCCGGCTCAAAGCCGAGGTTCAGGTTCACCCCCATGCGCTTTGTGCGCCGCCATAGCCATGAGCCTTTCTGCACGAACAACACATCGCCCGGCTGCAATTTCGTTTCGTGTAACTGACCGCACGAAGCAAATTGAAACTGGTGTGTGCGAATTAGTCTCACGATTATGGCGGTACGCGGCTGCACCGTGGCCCCAGGTGGCGGGGGAACTGAACCATCCGCCACGACCACACGTTTGAACGGTAATGGCAGTTTCGCCCGATCCACCAGACGCAACACATGTGGTTTGTCAGCATCGCGCGCAACCAGAGCCATGATCACAATTGTACAATACAGGTCACATCTTTGGTATTGCACTTCCGGAAGTGTGAGGTAGGCTTGAAGCACCATCACCAGATCGTCTGATAGGGATGCTCATGTCCACTGCCGTGCTCGACCGTCTTACTGCCGCCCCATCCGGGATTGCTGAGTTTCATTGCTGGTTCGGTCATCAGAAGAGCGAACTGCGACAGATGCATGGTCTGCCTCCCGAACCTTTCCCGGAGAATGAACCGGAAACAGCCGTCGACCGCTGCATCGACCTGCATCATGAGATGGGCTACACGAACCTGATTTGGGCTTGTGGACGGTCCACGGTGCTGTACAAAAGTGACCTGCCAAACACCACGTACAGTGGGCAACTTCCCAACAGCGATCCGGATAAGCCGGCTGTGATCATTCCCAAAGTGCTTGCACGCTGTTGCCCATTACGTCGCACACTTGAGCGTTGTGTGGACCTGAACATGATCGTCTGGGGTCGACTCGGCATGAATCGTCACTATGGCACCAAGGGCTGGGAAGCCGCTACCAGCCAATTCAGTCTCGATCATCCGGACTACCACGAAATCTCCCGCACGGGTGAAACGGTCAGTTCACGATTGTGCTATGCCATCAGCGAAGTGCAACAGGAACGCATCGATATTCTGTTGGAAATACAGCGCATCGGCGTAGCGGGTATTCTGTTGGACTACTGCCGTCAAATGCCCATGGTGGGTTACCATCCTGCGGTGTTTGAGCCGTTTATTAAACAAACCGGGCAGGATCCACGCAAGATTGATTCAACCGACCCGGCCGACCACGAAACATGGTTCCAATACCGGGCGAACATCCTCACCGGTTTCATGCGGACCCTGCGTGCAGCGGTGCGTCAACAGGAAGAACAACTCGGCAGGCCCTGTCCGATCATCGCCCGCGTGCCTGATTCACCACGCTGGCTTTCACTGGGGTACGGTTACGACCTCGAAGCGTGGGCGCGCGAAGACCTGATCGACGGCACCATGCTCAGCCCGTTCCCCCACACGCGCGAAGCGATGACATTTGACACCAACTACCACGCAAACACCATGCACGATCATGACAAGTTGTGCATCGGCGGCATCGGCAGCAAGCGCATGATGGAGCACGATACATCCCTGCAACCACAGCGCGTGCAGAAGGCGTACAACCTGGCCCATGATCAATACCAGGCCGGTGTGGATGGCATGAGCGTGTATCAATCAGAAACGTTGCTGCGGTTGCCGTACCTCAAGGCGTTCCTCGGTTCAGTGAATGACCGGGCGCTCGTTTCGCAAAACGCCGCCGCCCCCTTCACGCGCGAACCTGATAACGCGGCCTGCGATTGGCACTCAGCGAAGGACGGCATCCCGGCGTTCGGTGAACACACCAGCGCGCTGTGATGCGAGTTGCTACGATCTTGAACTAAACCACTTCTGCCAGTTCCGGGGGATCGAAGTTGAAATCACCGACCGTAATGCCGTCAGCCTTCACGATGGTCAGGCCATCGCATTCGGCCAAGTTGATGGTGGTGTCTTCGCCCTCATCCCCATCGGGCTGCATGGGCAGGGGTTGCACGATGGGGCGGCAGGGCGCATCGGGCGTGTGATCGAGCGTACCGGCCAGGGTGCCATCGCTGAGTTCCACCTTCGTGCCAGGCGGATAGGCGGGCGTGACCTTCAGCAAGGCGCGAAGGATCACGGGGTCGAACCATTTCACACGTTCAGTCATGAATATCTGATGCAGGGCGGCTACCGGGGGTAATCGCTTGCCGGGCTTGGGATATTGCAGGCGGTCAAAGATGTTGGCCACGCAAACGATGCGGGCGAAGACGTGAATCTGATGTTCCGATTGCGCGGTGATGCGGCCATCGGCCTGTTCCTTGGTGGGGAAGCCGGACCCATCGAAGTGTTGGTGATGATGTAGCGCACAAGTACGTGCGGAGGGATCGATGTTGCCGCCCAGCAGTTCCCAGCCGAGCTGCACGTGCTTCCGCCAGAGTTCATCATTGGTGTCGCGGGTTTGTTCGTAACGATCGCGTACGTCTTCATCGAGCTTGGTCATGCCGATGTCATGCAGCATGGCGCCAAGGCCAAGGTTGGTGACCTGTTGGGCCTGCCAGGCGTCGAGGCGTTTGCGCTGTTGAATGAGATACGCATCAAGCTTCAACCCCATGAGCACGGCGATATAGGCCACGCGCATGGAATGGTCGATCAGCGGTTTGTCGCTTTCCGCCATGTCGTCCATGTAGAGCATGCTCGCAGGATGGGTGAGCATGTGTTCGATCATGTCGGTGATCTTACGACTGTATGCATCGTAATCGAGTTTGGGTGTGGTCTGGGCTTGCACTTCGTCGAACGCACCGCGCAGGCTGTCGGCCACATCGTTGCGTTTGAGGATGAGTTTCTGGTCGATGAACTGCATCACCTGTTCCATGCCGGGCTGGCGGACCCAGATGTCGCGCACGTCCAGCTCGATTAGGCGGGTGACAACCTTGGCATCGATTTCGTAATCAGCACGGAGCAACGGCTGACTGGGAGCGGCGGGATTGTAGACAGGCATGGCTAAAACCATGCCGGGCTCGATCTGCTTGATGGGCACTCGGAGCATTGGGTGTTTCCTGCGACCCACGCCCTGTCGTGGGTCATTGTACGTTGCCGAACGCCGCCTGCTGAGCACCACGTCCGGTAACACCATCCCCCTTCACCAATTTGCTTTGCCTGATCGCTACAAATGGGTGCTCGCAGAACACGTATCGGGAAATTCCTGAGGAAAATGAATCATTAATCGTGCAGGTATTCGATACTTCTGGAGGTCGAAGTACTCATTGTGAGGTGTATGATGACTGCT
>JANQFT010000296.1 GCA_028277685.1 Phycisphaeraceae bacterium | reverse complement strand
CGAGCGTGTGAAGACGCTGAACCGGCAGATTAGCGCCACGCAAGACCCGAAAAAGCAAAAGCCCCTCGGCGACAAAATGAACGGCGAAATCGCCTGTGCGTCGCTGGTGGCCGAGGCGCTCGGCGTGTGGCGGGTTTCATCGGCCGTGCCCGTCTTGCGTCCTTTGGTTGGCAAGAACCACCCCGCGGCAAGTGCACGCCCATATGGCATCTGGGCGATGGGCAAGATTCTTAAAGACAAACCGGATGAAAAACTCGCACGGGCTTTGGCCGGTCGCATGCGTGATATCCACGGCATGATTCCCGAAGACGATAGCGTGCGCATCGCATCCAGCGTGGCCATCGGTCGCATGAAGGCCGAAGGCGAACTTCGCACACTGCGTCGTTTTCATGGCAGTGAAGGTGAAAGCACAGAAATGCGCCTCGCCTGTGGCTGGGCCATCAGTCGCATCACTGGCAAACCGATCGAACCGATCACCATTGCGCCAGTGGTGGTCAGTCACAGTTTTATCAGTCCCCTCAAGTAATGCTGCTTGCCGCAGGCCATGTTAGCAGATGGCTTATGCCGGGTTTCAACCGTTGACCGATTCCAGCATCAGCGGTAGCTTGATTTGTCACAACTGGCTAAGCGCCCGTAGCTCAGCAGGATAGAGCAACGGTTTCCTAAACCGTAGGTCGCGTGTTCGAATCACGCCGGGCGCGTTGCTTCCCCCAAAGCTGCTAAACGAACCCCATGGAAATGGACGACGTAGGTGGTGTATCATCCCTCCCCGTACCAGTTTCTCCGGAGCGTTATCCGTTGATCCGTCCTGTCCGTGAATCCCGCCCCAAACGTCACCTGCGACATGCCGTCAGTGTGCGCGCGTATCGCTGGATGATGCAACGCGGCTTCGTACGGCGCATCCCTGGCGAACACTTCCACGTGCGCGAACAGGCCGTGCACCTGCCCCGCCTGCCGCGCAAGCTCAGCGGCCTGCGCATCGCTCACCTGACCGATCTGCACGTCGGCTCCATCCTCACGCCCGATCATCTGCCCGGCATCGTCGAAGCGGTGAACGATACCGATGCAGATATGATCGCGGTGACCGGCGACATGCTCGACCACGCCGGCGACTGCATCGAAGCCGTGGCCGAAGCCATGGCCGATCTCGATGCACCCCTGGGCGCCTACTTCGTGCTGGGCAATCACGATTACCGCGATGACATTGATCGGCTGATCGCCGCGTTCAACCGGCGGGGCCTGCCGCTGCTGATCAACCAGTCCGTGCGACTGGTGCATGAAGGCTGCCACATCACCATCGGCGGCATCGACTACGCCAGCAATGATGATGTGTTGCGTGATCATGTGCGCACCACCTCACGTCACCTGGGTGGTCACGATGACCTGCGTGTGTTGCTTGCCCATCACCCGCATGCATTCGATGCCGCGCAAACCTGTGCGTTCGACCTCACCCTCTCCGGCCACACCCACGGCGGCCAACTCCTCCTCCGCCGCGCCACCGCCGACCGCACATCCATCGGTTTAGGCAACCTTGCCTGGCGCTATTCCCACGGCACGTATCAACAGGGCCACCACCACCTGCATGTCAGCAGCGGGGTTGGCTCAGCCTTCCCCCTGCGCGTGCGCTGCCCGGCGGAAATCAATGTGCTGCGGCTGCGCACCCGCTGATTGCTGCAATCTCCCGAAGCCCACGTTCTCAGAACGTGGGCTTCAGACATCAACAAGTGATGTGATACAATCCACCCACACTTCATCAAAGGGGTAGCACCATGAAGCGGGGCGGATTCACGTTGGTTGAGTTGTTGGTGGTTCTGGCAGTTATTATGGTGCTGGTGACGATCATTGTACCAAATCTAGGAGGGGTCCGCTCGCATCCAAGGTCGACATGCGGCACTAATCAGAATGGTCTTTACAAGGCCATGTACACCTATTCAGTAATGAACAACGATTCGTTTCCCCTCGCGGGGGTAAGTGATCCACAGAGCAAGGCGATCGGCTTCCGCGCGGCCAACCTGCGGGGGCGTGAGTCCGTGGCGTCGAACGATCCCGACATGGTCAACAACATCACCGCCAGCCTGTGGTTGCTGGTAAGTGATGGCTCTGTGGGTACCTTCAGTTTTGTCTGCCCGATCAGTGGCGATGAGGAAGGTGGCAATAATGACCAGAATGGTATCGAGGTCAGCACCAGTCGCACTTGGGATTTCCAAAGCGCGAGGAACCTCTCCTACTCACCGCTCAACATGTACCACACGGCAACCGGTGACACTTGGTCTTCGAGCATCGGATCCGACTTTATATTTATGGGGGACAAGAACAACGCCACCGGGCATACGCTTCGACGTGGAGCCAGCAGAGAAGATGTGGAGCGACAGGAGAACAGTCTCAACCACGAGGGCGATGGGCAGAATGTTACGTTCGGGGATGGCCACCAAGAGTGGAGTACTAACCCCTTCATCGGGCCGGATGGGGACAACATTTACGCGCAGGTGGACAATGGCCGGAACGCGCCGCCCACGTTAGGTAACAGCGATGGCGACCGCGCGACCGATGAAGTCTTCGCGAAGCGCGATGTGGTGCTGATCCCCCTCGATGGCAACGGTGGCGTGAGTCTCAGTGGTGAACCGGCCAGGCCTGGTCGAGACTCATCCCGCGGCACCGCATGGGGTGATGTCGCGATCGGCGTGATCATCATCGTGGTGGTGGTTGGTGTGATCGTAGTCGCTGCGGTGGTGATGGTGCGTTTGATGCGTGGAGCGGGGAAGCGGGGTGAGTTATGAATAAAGCCCACGCATGGCCATGCGTGGGCTTTGGTGAAGTCATGATCTTGAGTTATTTCCCCAGCAACCGAATCACCTCATCCAGATCTTTATCACCGCGACCCGAAACGTTCACACACACCACCTGATCGCGATCCATCTCGGATGCTAACGCCAGCGTGTGCGCCAGGGCATGGGAACTTTCTAATGCGGGGATGATGCCTTCGATGCGGCACATCGTCTTAAATGCTTCGATCGCCACGTCATCGTCCACGGCGGTGTATTCCACGCGACCGGTATCCTTCCAGTAGCTGTGCTCAGGGCCCACGCCGGGGTAGTCCAGGCCGGCGGAAATGGAATGGACATGGGCGGTTTGGCCGTCGTCATCCTGTAGGACGTAACTGAGTGAGCCGTGCAGGACGCCGGGTTGGCCGTAGGTGAGTGGGGCGGCGTGATCGCCCAGGTCGTGCGAGCGTCCGCCGGCTTCCACGCCGATCATGCGAACATCCGCATCGCCCACCATTGGGTAGAAGAACCCTGCCGCGTTGGAACCACCACCGACGCAGGCGATCAGCACATCCGGCAGACGGCCGATCTGGTTGAGCGATTGTTGTCGTGTCTCTTCACCGATGACGGCCTGGAAGTCGCGCACGATCATGGGGAACGGGTGCGGGCCGGCCACGGTACCGAGGATGTAGTGCGTGGATTCAACGCTGCCCATCCAGTCGCGCATGGCTTCGTTGAGGGCGTCTT
>JANQFT010000228.1 GCA_028277685.1 Phycisphaeraceae bacterium | reverse complement strand
GGCAAGGATATCTGGACGATCAATCGCGGCTTTGCCGGGGAACGCGCGGTTGGCGCTCTGAAGCGCAAGCTTGTTGCCATCGACTTGGCGCCCAACTCGCCGGATGTCGTCTTTGTATTTTTTGGTGCGAACGATGTGCGCAGAAGCCACGATCTCTACCGCCGGACCATGAATGAATTGATCGTCCAACTGCAGGCCATTGGCGCTGCGGTCATCGCGATGTCTCCCACACCATATGACAGCCAGCACACGCACTATCCCCAACCTGAAGGAGCGGAGGCACGCAGCCTGAAAGTGAAGCAGTTCAGGGATATCAGCAGAGAGATCGCCAAACAGCGAGACTTACTGTTCATCGACGTCTATTCAACCATGGACACGGTGAATAAGGAGGGCCAAAAGACCGACCCGAAGTTCAGCGTGATTAAGGACCGCGTCCATCCCACCAACGGCGGCCATGAGATCATGCTGTACGACATGGTCAAAGCGTTGGGATTGCGGGCAGAAGTCTATGATGTGCGACTGACTCGAAGCGGCAAGGTGAAACATGCTTTAGGTGCGGCAGTGGGTTCGATTCAACGTACGAAGTCCGGGCTGACGTTTGAGCTGAAGGAAACGGCACTTCCGTTCCCCAGCGAGCATCGGTTCTTCGGATATATTCCCTTCGATGAAGAGCTGAATCGAATGCGCTTGGGGGTAAGCGGACTTGGTGAAGGGCAATACAAGCTGACGATCGACGGGAAACAAGTAGGCGCGTGGTCCGCTGCTGATTGGACCAAGGGCATCGATCTGGCAAAGGTCACTGAAACTCCGCAATACCAGCAGGCAAAGCAATGGCATGAAGCGGTGGTTAAGCAAAAGCGTAAGTTGGAGGAATTAGTCTCGCATGTGCGGAACCTGCGTTATGAGATTCGGCGCACGGTGAATTTTCAGGATCCTCTCGAGCCGTGGATCAACAAGGATCCGAAGGAATTTCTACGTCAGGCCAATGCACGGTACGACCAGCTTGTGACCGAAACCGGAAGGAAACCGCGCGGCTGGCAGGGCCACATCTACCGGCGCGGACGTGAAGCGCTCACACGCTGGGATTCGATCCAGGCCGACTTGGCCGCCCTGAGGAAAGCGATTGCCACGCAGCCCTCAAGTTTTATTCATACCTACAAAATCGAACGGATCACGGAAGAAAGCACAGATTGATGATGGTGTACAAGTCTGAAGAATGTTTTAAACCGGTGCGCTGTCTGTCGGTGCATGATCACGCGGATGTTCTGGTGGCAGGTGGCGGGCCTGCCAGTGTCTCGAATGTGTCGGCAAGATAGACGCGATCGCCTCTGCATACATATCAACGGCCGTCTGGATCTCATCTCTGGTGAACATGAGGTCAGTCTCCCGATTCAATCGTCAACCCATCAAACCCCACAAACACGTGTTCGGGCAGTTTCGGTTCGAGGTCGGCATGTCGCACATCGTGCGCGATGTGGGTGAAGTACGCACGGCGGGGTTTCACTTGGTCGATCACTTCCAGTGCCTGATCGATCGTCAGGTGTGTGGGGTGATGCTTGTAGCGCAGGGCGTCGATCACCAGTACATCGAGGTCTTCCAGCAGCGGCCACGTCTCAGGGGGAATCGCGGAGCAGTCTGTGCAGTACGCGACATTGCCGATGCGGTAACCCACGATGGGCAGCTTGCCGTGCATCAAACGCAGCGGCAGCCAATCACGTCCCGCAATGTCGAAAGCGCTTCCGGGGGTGATGGGGTGGGTCAGTAGTGTGGGGACGAACGACTGGTTGATGTTCTTGTGGGGCTGAAAGATGTACTGGAACGTTCCGTGCAGCCAGTCGACCACGCGCTGCTCGGCGTATACTGCGATGCCCTCATTCTGTACGGCGTTGAAGCGGCGCAGGTCGTCGATGCCGAAGATGTGGTCGGCGTGATTATGGGTGTACACCACGCCGTCGATGCGCATCACCTGATGTCGCAGCATCTGTGTGCGCAGTTCGGGTGACGTATCGATCAACACGGTGCGCTCGGTGCCTTGTTCATCGTGATACCGCACCATGGCGGCAGGGCGATCACGGTGGTCACGCGGATCGGTCGAGCGGCACACATCGCAGGTGCATCCGATGAGCGGTACCCCTGCGCTGGTGCCTGTGCCAAGTAATGTGAGCGTGACTGTCATGCGTGCAGTTTAGTCGATTCATCACGCCGTCGGCAGGGCGCGGCGGTACTGTCGCGGTGAGAACCCCGTCACCTGTTTGAACCGATGCGAAAAATGAAATGCATCACAGAACCCCAACGTGATCGCGATCTGGTCGTTCGTCATGTCCGACTGTTGTATCAGTTCGCACGCCCGATCGATCAGTCGTGTGGTGCGATACCGCGAAGGCGGCATGCCCACGATGCGCGTGAAGCGCTTTCGGAACGACCCGTACGATGTGTTCATGCGCTGGGCGACATCTTCGATGCGTAACGATGGCGCGAGTTGTTCTTCAATCAGCACGCACGCACGTGACGCCCAACGCACATCTTCCTGCCGCACTGATCCGCGCGTGCCGCCCATCAATGCTTCGCCCAGTACCTGCTGCAAACGGCACACTTCCAGCAACGGCGGTGCCCAGCCGGCTTCACGCTGACCGCCGAGGACGGATTCAAATCGGCGCAGCCAGTGATGCACGGGTTCTAAGTGAATGATGGGTGATGACGGGTCGAGCAAACCCGCCTCGCGCCAGAGATCGAACACCGGGCCTTGGAACACGAGGAAGAACTCATTCCATGTTTTGCCTTCGGCAGGCCCGTAGCTGTGGGGAATGTCGGGGAACACGATGATCAGATCGCCGGAGGAGATGTTCCGTTTCAGGCCGTTTGCATCGGCATAGAAACCAGTACCATCATGCGTATACACTGCGGCATACGAACCCAGAATACGCATGTTGGATTCAGGGATGCCACGCGACCCCGCAATCATGCCTGCATGACTGATCCTGCCAATCACACTGTTAGCGGCGTGCTGCGCGGTGAATCTGGCCCGTTTGGCCATGGGATTGCTCCGGTGGTGAACTGGCCAAATCGTACATGTTCTCGGGCAGGGCGTCTATGGTCTGATGACAGTCTGCGCGGGAAAGATACAGTGGCAATCACGCCACGGAGTGTTGATGTGATGCAGGTGAAATTCGGCAAACGCACGATGGTGTACGGCACTGATGAACTGGCGGAACTACGCGATGCGAATGACCTGCTCGACGATCGCGCTGCGCTGCTCGCGCGACTTGATGAAGATGGTTACCTGTTGCTGCGCGATCTGATCGATCGTGATGCCGTGCTGTCAGCACGGCAACGTATCCTTCAGCATATGGATGAACAGCAAGCGCTTGTGCCGGGTCGACTGGTGTTGGAAGGGGCGATGCCGCAGGGAGGTCGGAGTGTTCCCATGATGGGGTGCAATTCGATCACGCAAGATGCATTGGTCACGCGCGTACTCGAAGCGCCCGAGCTGTTTGCGTTGTTCGAACAGTTGTTCGCCGAGCCGCCGCTGACCTTCGATTATAAATGGCTCCGCGCGGTCGGCAACGAACAGTTCACCGGCGCGCACTATGATGTGGTCTACATGGGCAATGGATCGAAGCGATTGCACACCACCTGGATTCCGCTGGGCGACATCCCCGTCGAACAGGGGACGCTGGCCATGTGCGTTGGTTCGCATCGTGATGCACGTTTTGAAAAGCTTCGTCAGACTTATGGCAAAATGGATGTCGATCGTGATCTCATTCAGGGATGGTTCACCGAAGATCCGTTCGACATCACCACCCGCTTCGGTGGCCAGTGGCAAACCACCAACTTCCGAGCTGGCGATGTGATGATCTTCGGTATGTATGCCATGCACGCCTCGACCACGAATACCACCGATCGTTTCCGCCTGAGTTGCGATGTGCGGTACCAACCCAGCTCTGATCCGGTCGATGCACGCTGGTGCGGCAGGCAGCCACATGGTCACCTTGCATGGGGAAACAAAGGCGTGAAGATCAAATCCATGGCCGACGCCCGAGCCGAGTGGGGCGTGTGACGCGGGGAATGGCAAATAACGAAAGACGAATGGTCTATTGCCAGCGCTGCGCCAACAGGCCTGTTTCTTGCCTAAACGCCGACAATGAATTAGGATAATTCATCAGTCGATATACACCATCTCGGGGTGTAGCGCAGCTTGGTAGCGCGTCTCGTTCGGGACGAGAAGGTCGTAGGTTCAAATCCTATCACCCCGACCATTTTTCCAAAAAGCCCCTTCGGCGAGTACGTCGAAGGGCTTTTCTATTTGGTAACAAAGACTTACGCCGTCCAGAACGTAGTCCGATCCAACCAATTCAAGAATCTCCCGTTTCTCCACCGTATCAGCCGCAAACCAATGCTCTGCAAGGTTTTGCGAGAGTTCAAATACGCGGATCGCCGTATCCGCCATTTCGTCGTTACCGCGGTCGCAGGCTTCCAGTTGCAGCGACAGATGAGCGGCCCGATCGCGTAGTTCAGTGCTCTTGGCGGCATAGGTGCCCGCGTCGATCTCATCCAGCAGCCGCAGGTTCAGCAGGCGGTCCTGCTTGTTCCGCACGGCGGTCAACTGGCGGTTCAGGTCTTCCACCTGCCGCCGGGTCACTTGCTGTGCGTCTTTAGTCTGGGCAAAAATCACGTCACGGAACCAACCGCGAACTTCCTCATCATCGATACGAATCTTGGCGAACATGGCCATGATTTGTTCGTCAACGGCCTGCTCAGTCAGTCGTACGCGGGGATGGTCCTTCTTGTTGTATTGAGAGCAGCGGTAGTAGTGGTACTCCTTCTCACCGTTCTTAGTCTTCTTGATGCGGTTCTCACCAGTAATGAAGTTGCCACAATGGCCACAGCGAATCATGCTGCCTGCATAGGTCAGTTCATGCGATTGATACCGCTTCTTGCTCATCAGAACCTGCACGCGGTCGAACGTTGCTCGGTCCACAATGGGCTCGTGCGTGCCGGGGAGCCACTGGCCGTAGTAAGGGATGTCGCCGATGTAAGAGCGATCCGCAAGAATACTATGCAGCTTGCTGCGAACGAAGCGGGACTTGCTGTCAACGTATCTGATGCCTTCGGCCATCAACTGGTCGCTTAGAGAATCCAATGTGTGGCCGTGGTAGGCATAGAGTTCAAAAATGCGTCTGACCTTTGGAGCCTTAACAGGATCAACTTCAACGAGGCTGCGGCCATCACGTCGCACGTTGAGGTAGCCATACGGTGCCTTACAGACGAACAGACCGTTCTCGACTCGACGCTTCAAACCTTCTTTCACGTCCACGGCTTGTTGCTCGGTGTAGAACGTGGCCATGTTGGCCAGCGTCCGCCGCATCATGCGTCCTGCCGGTGTGTTCTCGGTTGGCTGGGTGATCGAGAACATAGGCACGCCGTAATCTTCTTCCAAGCGTTCAAGGTCAACGTAGTCAAACAGATTGCGGACGGCTCGGTCGATCTTATAGAACAGAACGCCGTCCAGTTGGGCGGCGTTCTCACGAGCGTACTTGAGCAAGTTCTTGAAGGCCTTGCGTTCATCCTTCTTGCTGGCCGTCTCCGCGACGCGGTAGAGCTTGGTGATCTTGCCGCCATTGGCGGTGGCATAATTTTTCAGAGCTTCTTCCTGCACTTCCAGGGAGAAGCCCTCCCTTTCCTGTTCGCGGCTGGACACCCGGGCCAGAGCTATGAACTGCTTGGCCCCCTTGCGTGTCTTCCGATTGGTCTTGGCGGTAGTTGTCATTGACGGATTTCTCCAAAATGGCGGCCAGACGTCCGACTCTCTGCAAGATGGCTACGGCGTCGTCCCGGGTCAAGTTGTTTTTGTAATAGGGTTGCCACACGGTCAACGTGCGGTCGATCAACTGTGGCGTGATCCACGACGGCAACCCTGCCGGAACGGTGGTCTCGGTGTTCGCATCGCTCGGATTGGGTGAGTCGTTTCGACGCAGCACGGCTGTATCCAGTCCCACCTTTCGGTGGGCAGGCCCTTGGGTTGATCGCAATGGTTTGGTTGCGGTTGTTGTCCGACTTCATAGTGCTCCCACGCATGGCTGGTTTGCACGCAAGTCCAAATTTCCGTCGTTGGGGTAGGACACATAGCACAGATCGGACCGCAGTGTCAGCCTTTGTCCCCACCTGAATGCTGTTGTGTAACGTCTGCGTCATGGTGCGATCCCCTGCGATGAAGACCGAAGCCAGCGATTACACTGGCTTCGGTGATATGACTGGTCAGTTCTTTTTGCTCTGGGCTGTCTTGTCGTTCTTGGTGTCTTTATTTTGTGCTTGGCTCGCCTTCGAGGCGGGCTGGGCCTTCTTCTTCACGTCAGTTGAGTCATGGTGTGCACCGTTGGTCATGCCATCACCTTTCATGTCTTCATTCAGAAGCCGTGCGGATCGTGTGTAGTAGTTCTTCAAAGCGTCACGTTGAGCAAACCAGAAGATCACCATCAGGACGGCCAGTAGACCGTCGATCAAGTCATAGTGGGCGGTGAGTCCATAGACGAACCGGCGGACCACGGCATAGGTGATGCCAGCAATCAGGCTGTGGGCGTAGAACTTGTGGTACTGGTAGTGTGCAGCGATGAGCAAACCGTATGCATTCAGCTTGCCTTGCAGTGCAGCGTCGTTGAACACTGGTCGTTTGATGCCGGTCGCAGCGTTGATCTGGTCGATCACCGCCCAGCGTATGCCACCGAGCACCAAGCCGATGCCGAGTGATGCGAAGGCCACATAAAGAAAACCTGCGAAGTCGGGGGCACGCACGGCGTACTCGCTGGCTACGTTGAGCCACAAGCGTATGGTTGGTGACACTGTGCTTAGAGCCAGCATAGCTCCAAAGCCTGGAATGAAGTACGGGATGAGTAACCCCAAGGCCCGATCTGTGATTTGCTGCATGCTTCCTCTGATTGTGCGGGTGAACACCACGCGCAACCATGCCATATCCCGCGACCTGATGCAGCAACAGATTCGGGCCAGCCTGTGGATGATTTAGGGGCACGAGACAGCCTCCAGCACGTCGCCCGTGCGGATCACCAAAGCAGTGGGCATGGGAAGATTCTGTGACTACCGTTAACAGTAGTTAACAGACAAGGTCGTGTCAAGCGAACAGACTCATGCCATGGCACGCCACCGCCCCATTCAGGAACGCTTCGGTGATCGCGTCCGCGATCTGCGGGCACAGGCGGAGTTGTCGCAGGAAGAGGCCGCCTACCGCTGCAAGGTTAGCCGCACTTACCTAAGCCAGCTTGAGGCGGGCAAACGTAATCCCAGCCTCACGTCTCTGGAAAAGATCGCTAAACCCTTCCACATCAGCGTAGCTGAACTCATGCAGCTTGATTGATATCTTGGAAGCCCTTCCACTTCCCTTGGAGGGCTCGGTCTGCTGCTGGATCGGAATCACCATCGGGTCTCACCCCAAGCTGGACCCGACGGTGATGGAGAGCCAGGAGCAAACCATCTCCACTCCTGCTGCTGGACGGTTTGAACCGGAATATCTCATCCGCATGGATGGTTATCTGACGTGTAATGCGATGTGGTACAAACCGCCATTGCTTATCTTCGCCAAGCAATGCCATACAGCTTACAGCGAAGCATCTTGCCCAAAGTGGTATCACAATGCTCAACATGGGCCACTTGGCCATTCAGTCGTGCCTTAAGCTGACCTGCTGTCAATCCCTCGTTTGCTGCCATGACGGCTGCACCATGTTCAAGGCAAGCATGTATGTCGTTTCTGAGAGTGTTGATGAATTCCTTGGTTGGCCGGAGTTTTTCATTGACTACTAAGCCGGTAACCACTTGCCGCTTTGCCTGTGGCATGAAACAAACTTTGCGTTTTGCAACGGGGTAGTCCGACTGTTGTACTGCTCCAATGAGTGGGCCTTTCAGGTCACTGAAATCATCGTTGCCTGAAATGGCAATGTCATCAACATAACGGGAGTATCTGAGTCCGCGACCACGACAGATCTTCTTGAGTACTTTATCGCCGGTGGCAAAAGCTAGGTTCGCTAGGAATCCACTTATCGGCGAGCCTTGTGGTAGGGAACCGTTTAGTAGGCACAATGCCAACAAATCCTCTTGTGCCTGACCAAAGAAACCAAGTTGAGCGAGGACAGGTTGGACCATGTTACGAGATGTCGAAGGATAGAAGTCCTTAATATCGAGAGTGGCTACCATCTCTTGCCCAATGTGAGGACTCGCATGCGTGAGTATCGAGCGTCCCGGAATACCACCATGGAGCCATTTTGGAACGATGCATCGTCTATAGCATTCTTTGAGCAAGCGACGCTGAAGCTGCCGAAGTTTTCTGCGTGGCGGCTGTATAATGCGTATACCGCCACTTGGCTTTTGCACTTCTATTCTGCCATACCACTGGC
>JANQFT010000200.1 GCA_028277685.1 Phycisphaeraceae bacterium | reverse complement strand
GCGGCCTGCATGTGGTTCGTGAAGAACCCCGAGTTCTACGACACCATCGTCGTGCCCAACATGTTCGGCGACATCATCACCGACCTCGGCGCGATGATTCAGGGCGGCATGGGCATCGCCGCGGGCGGGAACATCAACCCCGACCCCGGTGGCATCAGCATGTACGAATGCATCGGCGGCAGTGCACCGAAGTACACCGGCCAGAACGTGATCAACCCCATGGCGGCGATCGGCGCAATGGCGCTGCTGCTGCAGACGACGACGGACGATCAAAGCAACTTCGCTTACAAGGCCGCCGGCGACAAGGTTGAAGAAGCGATCAAGAAGACCACGCCGAAGCTGAAGAGTCTGAGCGCCGGCAAGATGGGTTACAGCACCACGGAAGTGGGCGACCTGGTCTGCGAAGCGCTGTAAGCGTGTGTGTGAAGTGTGGCAAGTCATCTATCATTAGCCCCGGGTGGTAACCCGGGGGCAAAACTTCCGGGGGGTGGTGGCTAAGGCGAGGGCTGCGCCTTGGCGATTGAATGTGATATTCAGGTGAAAGAAGGTTACCTGCACGTGCACGCGTGGGGACAGGGCGATAGCATGGAGGAAGTTCAGCAATATGGTCTGAAGGTAGTGGAAGCCGCCGCGGCTGCGGGCATTGCGCAGGCGCTGTGCGATGAACGTGAAGTCGAATATCACGTGGGTGAATTGGAAATGTACGAATGCGCCCGCTTGATGGCCGAAGTTTCTCCACCGGGGGGCAAAGCGGCCATCGTGTATGATGCAGCACATCTTGAGATCGGCCAGTTTTGGGAAACGGTGGCGGTCAACCGCGGATTGACGGTCCGGGCATTCACGAACATTGAAGATGCCGAGAACTGGCTTCACGAGTAAGGCATTGGCCAGGGGACGTGACCGTAAGGAGTGCTGGGCCTTTGCCGATCGAATACGAAATCAAGGTCGATGGTGATTGGCTCCGCACGCGGGTGTGGGGTCGGGAGGATGACCTTGCCCAATCGCAGGCTTACGCTGCCGAAGTTATCGAAGCCGCCGTGGCGCACGGTTGCACGCGCATCTTCTGCGATGAACGCGCATGTACCTACGCCCTGCCCACGATGGACCTTTTTCAGATGGCTCAGTTCATCACCGAAAGTGCCCCGCATGTCTGGCGCGCTGCCATCGTGGTGGCGGATCATCAGATGGATGATGCGAAGTTCTTCGAAACCGTTTCGGTCAACCGCGGCCTGACCCTGCGCGTGTTCACCGATACCGAAGCGGCTAAGGACTGGTTGTGTGAGTAGTGTGCTTTGTTACTCTAAGAACGATTAGGCAGCTGGCTTTCCGGGGCTGTGCGGGTGATGCGACATGACCGCGGTGATCATTGCCACATTTGTTGCGTCCATTGTTGGAGTGGTCACCTGGTTGGTTGACCAGTGGCTGCTGCGATGTCGCACGGCGTTCCGAGCGGTCGTGGCATCGGTTCTCGCTGCGGTGGCGACATGGATCGCCGTCGTCATCCATACCGCATTATGGCTGAAAGTGCCCGGTGCCTACGGCCCGGTCCAGTACTGGCACAATGATCCTGGCGGGATTGACTTCATGATGAGCGTGCGTGCGGGGACGCTGTTTCTCACCATCGCTGGTTTTGCGCTGGCGGGCCTTTTGATCATCCTCACGGTTGTTGCCTTGTTCCTCCCGGCCGAGAGCAACCGCTGGTAACGCCTGATTGTTCCTGCTGTCGCGCTCGCTGCTTATGCACTGGGGTGCCACTGGTTTTCTCACTACCAGTTTTTCCCGAGCGCCTAAGTGGCGCATGATGTGTAAGCACCGCTTGCTGCCAAAGGGCCAGGCCCTCAGGGCAAGCGATAATACTCCCCGTCTGGGTATTGTTGTAGGTTTAGCTACGTCGTCGCCTGATCACCGTACCGACCAAACCGAACAACGTCAGCATCGCCGGTTCCGGTACCGGTGTCAGCAGATACGCGCGGCTGTTGGGGTGGTCGCCGACGATTTGGCCTGAGCCGTTGATACCCCACGCGGTGCGCAGGGTTTCCCAGTCGCTCAGACCCGGGGTGGTGGAGCCGGTGAAGAGGGTGTGATCTTCCAGGATGTAACTGGTGCTGTCTGAATCCTGATAGATGTATCCCTTCGCTGCACCGTCGAGCGGGGTGCTGCGATCGCCTTTACCGCCCACATCGCCATCCTCGTTGATCGCCAGGCCTGACATGCGCGTGCCGGTGCCGATCTGCGGGATGATGGTGGCCGATGTGTCGGACGAATCGTAGATGAACGCGGTGTTACTGGTGAAGATGGATGCGGAGTTGAGGATGTGTCATTGCGTCTCGCTTCAACGTGACGCACGGACGAGTTTGTATCTCCCGCATGTCATGGGTGCTCAACTCCCTGCACCCTTACCTGCGCCAACCCCGCCTTTCAGGCAAACATGAGACTACGATCCGGCAGGATGACTTGCTGGTTGTTGCCGTCGAACACGTCGTGGCTTTCACTCATGTTGCATGTTGCACTGAAATTTGATCTGGCCGGTCTGCCAGTCGAAGTCGTAGAAAAAAGTAAATGCTGTTTTCACGTCCGCTGCTGAAGATCAGACCATCACACGTTACATCACGGATGAGCGTTGGTATGGTGTCCGAGCCGGTACCTTCCTGTCTGCTGAGCACACATAGCACTTTGAACCGCGTGCGCATCACAGTTCGTCTTCCACGCAACGACATCGGCTTGTCGGTGATGCGCTTGAGCAACACAAACGTTTCGGCACGTTTGATTTTGCTAAGTGGGTTATCTGGTTTACGGTCGGCGAACATCAGCAAGTGACGTTGCTTCGGGGCGATGGCCGCCAACCGGTTCCAGAAACAAGGGGCAAATCATGAATTCGCTGGCGCGCGATGTTGATGTCGATGTTGGCTTGGCGTGTGACCGGTCTGCTCACGGAACACGCGGGAGAAGTTGCTGACGTTGGCGAAGCCGCACACGGTGGCGATCTCCTTGATCGACAAGAATGAATGGGACAAGTAATGGGCCGCGGTTTTCAGTCGGATGGTGCGCAGGCGTTGGGCGGGTGGTTGAGCGAACGCATCAAGGAACAATTGCCGCATGTGACTGGGTGACAGGCGAACACGTTGGGCGAGTTCAGTCATCGACAGCGGTTGGCCAAGGTGTTCGCGCATGATCAGTTCCGCCTGCCTCACACGGGGATCGATGATGTCCGTATTGCGATTAGGTTTGGGCACACGGTCGTAGAGCGTCAGTAAGTTCCACACGGCTGCGGCAAAACGACTGAGCGGAGGAAGCGGCGCGTAAGCGGCACAGGTGCGCACACGCTCGATCGCAGCTTTGGTTTCACGGGCGCTGGTGCGATCGACCCGTCCATGGGCAATCGACCGCGCGTAGGCGGACAGGGGGGTTGTGGCGGTGGCGTCGATGCGCAGGTCCAGGTAATGCACGCCGGCCTGCTCGAGAGGAGAGTAGGGACGATGCCTTTGCCTGGGGCGCACGACATAGCGTTGCCATGGCCCGATCGTCACCGGGTCACCATCTTCCAGGGCCAGCGTCAATTCACCGCTGATCAACATGAAAATCTGGTACGTGTGAGTATGCGCATGCATGTGTCCGCCACGGGCGACGATGGATTCGACTTCCATCATCTGTGCGACACCCAGCATGGGCTGGGTCATGGTCCACAGCCGGGTCTGGGGGATGGAGATATTGTCGGGTGAACGGCGTTTGCGCATAGTTTATGGTGAACTTATATATTGATTCGCCACTATCGTAAGGTACGTTTAGAGAGCGTCAAGTCCGCGGTGCGTGCCGTGGGTTGATGCGAACGTGAAGCTGGAGGAAGCCTTGATGAAATTAACCTTAACAACACTCGTTCTTGCCGCGGTGGTCGCTGTCGGTGCCTCGGTGGTCCAAGCCGATCTGATCACGTTCACGCCTGATGCCCTGAGCGACATCCAGACCAGCGGTGACATTCTTTACCGTAACCTGAAGACCAGTCCCACTGCGTCCGGAGCAAACCCGACCAAGCCGAGTAGTGCGTCATCCACGCTCAGCGATTCGAATCCCGCAGAGTCACCCAATGTGATGCGCTTTAGTACTGCGATCAACGAAGCGGGTTACGTGATGTACAGCTACAACATCACCGGTGCGACGTTCGACCCATCATCATCAGGTTCGATCATCGACATTAGCCTGGCCATTGACGTGTTCGACCCGAACGTGGGCAACGGACACACACCGATCTACCTGGGCCTGGTTCAAGGCGGAAACACATACTTCTACAGCGAAACGCCCGGAAGCAATGATGACATCTTCCAGTTTCGCGACCCTGATGATGGTGCAAACGGATTTGTTTCGTTCGATAAAGATGATCTGTTAGCGGGCAACTTCGGCTTGTACACCGGCGACTTTGTCAACCATGTCGACCAAACACAAAACCCCGATTTCAGTGCGACTGGTGGTGGGATCCAGTTCATCATCGGCACGTTCAGCGGTACTGGCAACGGCTCAACCAAGACGCGCAGCGCAGACTTCCGTAACACCGAAATCGTCGTCGAGTATGTACCCGAGCCGGCGTCGATGATGCTGCTGGGGATGGGCGGACTGCTGATGTTGAAGCGAGCCAGGCGAGCGTAAACCCCGTTGGGGGTTCGGCGGCGTCAAGGCCGCGTCTCTCGATCAACCCTGAATCCTCCTCCCGCCGATGCGCTCTGATCCGAGCGCATCGGCGTTTTCGCAGCCAGTCAAGTCGTGAGAACAAAGCATGGATCTGTCAAGCACCTTCGAACGCCGTCAAGCCCCGAAAACAGGACGCGCCGTCGTTCAACTCACATCGGGAGCGGGTTTCTGTTACCCGATGTATTACTTCATTCCCTCAATCACCCGCGATGATCGCTACCTCGTGCATCACCGCGCAGAGGGCGGCCAGGTGCAACTGCATCGGCTCGACCTGACGACCGGTGAGTCGACGCAACTGACGCACGCAACACATCCAGATACGTGCTGGCATCCATGGGATATCGACGGGGGGCGGGGCGTGCTCGATCATCGCAGTGTACTGAACGTGGCGCGCGGCCAGGCGATCTACTTCGACGGCAACACGGCGCGTGCTGTCGATGTGAACACTCTGGAAGATCGCGCGCTGTTCGACCTGCCGGATGATCGCCTGGCAACGGGGCAGAACTGCTGCTCACCCGATGGCCAATGGTTCGTCTACATCCACCACGACCGGGCGCTGTATGAGCGGATCTTCGGTCGGTCCAGCGAAGGGCGGCGCGGGGGCTACACCTATACGCGACACCTTTCGAAGCAGACGAAGCTTTGCGCGTTCCACCTGGATACAGGCGAACATCGCACGTTGATCTGCGTGAACAGTCCGATTCATCACGTGCAGCCGCATGGCGATGAGCACCTGGTGTTCAGCAGTCGGGCGACTGAGGCGAGCATTCTGTACACCGATTATGAAGGCGGGTGGTATACCCATCTGCGCACGCAGACCGAGGCCGGCGGCAACACGAAGCATTACTGCGCGACACAGCGCGGCATTTTCTACGAAGCCAATACGCCAACTGGCGTGATCGGTGGTGTGGTCGATCCGCAGACGCGCAAGACCGTGGAGTTTG
>JANQFT010000211.1 GCA_028277685.1 Phycisphaeraceae bacterium | reverse complement strand
GTGTTGATCGTGGACGAATCGGTTTGCTTCACTTCCGCAGAAGAAGTGATTGATAGCCTCAATGGCGACGACGAGCGAGTGGATAAGCAAATGACATACCAGCAATGCGCTGCTGCGGGAAGAGCTTTGTGCACCCAGTATCCACAAGCACTGAGAGATATCTTGCAGCAAAGGTAGCCGGGGCAGGATCAAGGTAGGTGGGCGTGCCTTCACCGATGAAGCCGCAATCGTCGATCGCTTCGGCGGACGCCTGGGCAATCTCCAGCGCCTGCGGGCAACAGGCTAGGGCCGCCCACTCATCGGCGTTGAGGTTGACGTTCTCGAACATCGGCGAGCCGCTGTTCATCGGCGCGGGGGAAAGCATTGCGGGCGAACACGTCGAACTCTTCCACCAGCCGCTGAATGCGGTTGCTGTATTCGATCGGCGCAAGGTTGGTCGTATCGGGGCTGTCGTCGAAGGCGTATCCGAAGCACGCACTGCGATAGTTGCCATGTTCATCCCAAGCCATGCGGCGTACTGCATCGATCTTGTTCTCCAAAGTCTGCGGCAGACCCTTCATCTGCTCTTCGAGTTGTTCGACCGCCGCTTTGGCCTTGTTCGCTTCGGCCAGTTGGGTTTTCACCTGGCCCATCAGTTCGCGCTCCGGGTCGATGAGCGTGGCGGGCTTCAGCAGGAAGGTCAGCGCGGCCAGCGCAGCCATGATGCCGAACGGACCGGTGTTAATGATCTGTTCCAATTTGTGTAAATGTGATCCAGTCCATGTTGAGTTTGATCATTCGGTTGATGAGAGTGATGAGTTTTCTCATGGCGGCGATGAGGACGGCCATTTTGGGTTTGCCCGCGTTGATCAGACGCTGGTACATCGTGCGGATGATGGGGTTGTGTCGGGTGGTGACGAGGGTGGGCATGTAGAACAGGCGTCTGACGCGTCTTCGTCCGCCGCCGGTGGTGCGTTGCCAGTCGCGCACCGGGAACGGTGCATCGACTGCTTCGATGATGTCAGCCACCGGCACACCCATGGTGTTCCACTGCATGGCCTGATCGACGTTCGCCAGCCGCGCCTTCTGCACGGCGGGAACACCGGAATCATCAAACCACGCATAGAAGCGCCGCTGACTGCGTTCGGCAACCTTGGCCGCACGGCGATACCCGTAACTGGTGACTTGTTCCTTCAGTGGGTCGCCGAGTCTGGCATCGGTCACGCGCAGCGATCGATCATCACCAAAGCGGTCGAGTACCGCCATGGTGAATTCTTCAGCCAGCCACGCTGCGCGGGGCATGATCGTCTTAACCCAGAAGCCCTGTTCCGCCGTATCGGCGTGGGCGTAGTTGCTGTCGTCGTAATAGCCGATCACCGCAGGCGGAACGCCGAACGCCGCGCAGATGTCGGTGCGGCTTATCTTCTTGAGTGTGGAGAACTCCATCTCTGTAAACTTCTTGTTGTAGTCCTGAATCTCGAGACCGTCGTACAAAAATAATGGCCGGTTGCGTTTTCCTGGGCTGGCGTGGCGTTCTTCGAGCATGTCATAGAAATCATCGATCTGACTCTGTGATGGTTTGCCTGGGAATCTGAAAGCCAAACCAGGCTCAACACCATTATCAAGCGATGCCTCATTGGCGATATCCGATTTAAAGTATTGACTGATCGCATGAGCTACCGCCCTGCGCGGGGAAAGCCCTTCGAACAAATCGCCATCACCTTCGAAGTCGGGGTCAATGATCTGATGCACTTCATCGACCGGAATGGGGATGCGCTTGCCGCTGTAGCGCCCGGATGGATACCACCACCAGCCTTGCAGGTCGCCGGTGTGACGATCGCGCACCGGCTCCATGCGGCCAGGGTTCAACGGCACCACTTCCAACGGCTTGCCGGTCACGTCGAGGTTCAGCCACCAGTAGCACACGCCGAACAAATCGAGATATGCACTGCTGAAGCGACGGAACTGGCGACCGGTCATGCGGGCGTTGGGGCGTTCGCATAGATCAACTAACGGGCCAGATTCGACGATGCGATCGTCTGTGGTACTCACTATTAGCGGCAACATGCCGAAGGCATCGGCTTTGGCCTTCACACAGGCAAACACCGGCGGGGATTCTGAGTAGCTGTTCGATGGTCCGCCATAGCCTTGCGCCGCGCGTTTGGCCATGAAGTGACTAATAATGCCCGTCAAGCTCATGTCGCGGGCCTGGCGTCCTGCAAACGATCGCACGGCGGGTAGCTTGCGTTGTTTCACGGGGCTACCCTCCGCGCGTGATGATTGAAAGAAGGCGCTGTACGCTCCGATACGCACAGCGCCCGGGCCGCCGCGCGTCTCCGCGTGGCGAGAACCGTTGATTGCAGCGCGATGCGCTGCGCAATAATCAAACTGTCAGGGGTTCGCGTCGGCATCCTTGCCTTTGCGCTTCCGGTCACGCCTGGCAATAGCGCTTTCGGTGAATGCTTTTGCTTGTGCAGAACCCGGCGCAAAGACTTGCGCATCTACAACGATCGGGGCGTCTAGAGGGTCGGGGGTTTCCCCGCTCTGAACACGCTGCAAGTAAACACCGCGCAGCTTCTCATAGTGATCGCGTCGCGCAGGGAACATCTGATAGCCAGCCCGAATATCACGGCTCCACTTCAACCACAATAGTTTGGGATTCCTCTCTATGAGCTTGGCCGCTGAGGCTTCTACGATATCAATGAAGAGTGATTCGGCTGGGCGCGATGACCCCGGCATTTCATCGTGGCAATTGTACGCAACGTTCTCTAGCGAGTATTTCTCTCGCACCAACGCGATCAATTCACGACAGTGCGGTGCTTCGCTCATACCAGCATCGATATCACTAGGCAGCGGCGCATCAACGGGGATTGAAAGGGCTGCCTCAGCGACTGTACGCACATCGCCCTTCTCAGCAGCTTCGATGCTCTCTAGTATTCGTAACACTTCGCTACGGTAATGGCGAGCAAGTTCACGAATTAGGTCGAACTCGCTAAACATCTGGATTGATGTTCGCGGTTCTTCGACAGGCAGGTCATCATCCAGCAACCAGTCAAGCGCGATGCCGTAATGCTTGGCGATCGCAAATAGCACACCAGGGCCTGGCGTGTTCGGTTTCTCATCCCGAATGTACTGCTGAATTGCAGCACGGTGAACACCGAATAGGTCCGCCAATTCTTGGCGTGGTGTATCACCAAACAAGTGCTTGAGTTTGGCGCTGAGTTGTTGAGGATTTTTCGCCATACCTTCCATGGTACCGGCTCCAGAAGAGGCTGTCAGGGCTTCGATAGTTGATCCATCGACAGAATAATAGCAAACTATCCAATTATGTGTAATATATTAGACATTTATTATTTAGTTTGCTACTCTCATGTCGAAAGCTTCAATGTCAGCACCACATAAGGAGCAACAGACCATGATCGACAGCCGCGAAACAGCCCGCCTACGTGAACAGGCGGACTACGCCGAGGGGATGATTGAAGGCATCCTTTTCACGTTCTATCCCGAACTCAGCGACCCCGGCACGCGCGAGCGGGTTCGGAAGCGCATCCATGATGATGCGCTGTCAATTCAACCGAACGAGCATGGTGTGTTCAAAGCACCCATTGAAGTAAGCGGCGCGGAATTCCCGGACCGCGCGACGCTCGAAAGGCATCTACTGGTGAAGTTCTGCCAGTACATGGCGCGTGAGATGCGAAAGAAGAATCGCGGCGACCAACCGCGCGAATGACCGTTGCATCCATGTGAGGTCTGGCAGGCGCGGAAGTGTCTGCCGACCTTTGAATCGAAAATGCCCCGCAGCGGGATAGCAGCCGCTACGGGGCCAAAACATTAGGCACTGAAAGGATAGCACGATGGCCCGAACGATGACAAGATCGAAACCACCAACTGTCCCGACCGACACGGCATCTGAGAACGTGAGTTGGACGGGGATCGCGCATGGTGGTGTGGTACGCTCGCTGGACATTTCTTTCGGCGGTGTGACCTACGAATTCTGCATCGTCCGTCCCCCGTTGACGCACGAGCAAGAGTATCGCAGAGGGATGTGTGATTCAGAAACCAGCCGCGCGTACGTGGTGAGCAATCTCACGCCTAGCAATCGGCGTAAGACGGGTTGGCATGAAGTCGCGCATGCGGCAATGTTCGAGTACAGCATCGGTGGTGCTCACAGTACCGATGTAACGCAAGAGCAATTCAGTGATCTCGTCGCACTGATGATTAGCTGCCTTGGCATTGAACGCATTGCGGAGATTAATGCGTTCTTCAGTGCGCCGATCGAAGGGGAGGGCTGAAGCCGTGACCGTACTCCCTCAACCTTCCGCCTTCATGCAGTTCGACCGGGCTGACTGGTTGCCGGTGTCGGTGGTGGCGCATGCGCTGGGTAAAGACCGTGACCACCTGACACGACAGTGCAGGCAACAGCTTCAAGCGTCGGGCATGGCGATCCTCGACACACTCGGCAACGGGCGCACCGGCTGGTTGATCCATCGCAACTTTGATCCGCGCTTACGCACAGTCGATGCAGCGATCGACCTGCCGCACCTGGACGACTACACCGAACGCCAGCGCATGACCGCGTGGGCGAAGTGGGATTGTGTCTGCCGCTATCGCCAGGCGAAACGCGAGCGCGGCGGGTCAATCAAAACGTGGATGCCCGCGTTCATTGCTGAACTGACGGCGGCGGTGATCGATCCGCTGAACGACAGGCACGGCACGACCTTGACGCTCAGCTACGGTTCGCTGCGTCGGTGGGATAAGGATGCCCCGACCATCACGGACCTGCCCAACCTGATCGACCAGCGCGGCGGTGACCAGCGCAGCCAGGGCAGTGATGAATTCTGGCAAGCGTTCGCTTCGCTCTACCTGACCGATGACCGACGCACCGCGAAGGCGTGCTGGCGCAGGGCGCGCGACTAGGCGCAGGTTGAAGGTGTGGAAGCGTGCAGCTATCAATCGTTGATGCGTCAGCTTGACCGGTTCATCCCGCCTGCGGTGCAGGCGGCGCATCGAGAACCGAAGCGCTACCGCGATCAGATCGAACCGACCGGCCAGCTTCACCCGGAAACCTTCACGGTGAATCAACGCTGGGAATCCGACCAGCGCACGTGCGATGTAAGGGTCATCATGCCGGATGGGTCACTCGGCAGGCCAGACCTCACCGCATGGATCGACTGGCGCACGCGGCGCTGTGTGAGCTGGCACGTTGATGCGACGGGCAACACCGACACAATCAACACTTCGCTACATATGGCTCTGATCGATGAGGCGAACATCGGCGGCGTGCCGGAGATCATCTGGCTGGACAACGGACGCGATTACAAGGGCATCACGTTCGCAGGTAGCAAGCCATCGCGCAAAGTAGATGATGCGGATGTACCGCGATGGCGCGGCATGTACGCGATGCTCGGCATTGAACTGCACCTGGCGTTACCCCGTGGACCACGTGGCAAGGCACGTATCGAGCGCTGGTTCAAAACCAAAGGCGAACAGCTTGATGCATTTCTGCCGGGTTACTGCGGCAACGAGCCGAAGAACCGGCCCGAATCGCTGGCCAAGAAAGAAAAGACGCGCGATGGGTTGATGACGCTGGATGAGTACCGCCGCCACGTCGCTGCGTGGATCGCGCAGTACAACGATTCAGACGACCACGGCAAGACTGATCTGGTGGATGATGGGCGCAAGCTGTCACCCAACGAAGCATACCGCCGCTGGTGTGATTCGCAGCGACAGTTGGCCAACGAACAGGCGCTGAAATACCTGCTGCTGCGTTGGGGCAAGCCGTTGACCGTGGGCAAGAACGGTGTGCGCATCGAAGTGGATGGTCAGTCGTACTACTACGGCGCGACGTGCTGCGTGTTCATCCTGGAACGCTGAACGCCTATCGCAAAACCCATGCCGTGAAGCGTGATCCCAAAGGACGATTCGCATCGAAGGGCTGAAACGCGCGCCGACGCGATTCGATAATACCTCGAACGCCCGATCGGGCAGGCGCGTGACCATTTCGCTCGAATTAATACAGTTCCTATGAAACTTCAAACGATATGGCCATGACCGACGGCGTATGGGTACCCACGTGGCAGTACCAGGTGAGTTGTCGTGCCCCGCTTGAAGGGGCGTTGAGAAAGTCTCGGCCTGCTTCCGATAGTTCTTAGATTGCAGGCCTGCTTGCTGTCAGTCGCCTCTATGGTTGGGTATCTTGGGTACGAGAGTCATATGTGCGGCGACAGTAATCGATTCTCGACTCCGGATCCCAATACTCTTCTCAACCACGAAACACTCAAGTAAGAGTTCATCGCACGCGCATCGTCGGCCAGCATCCGTAGGTTGCCGCACGCCAGATGGCTTCGAGTGGCCCCATGGTAAAATAGCGCAGCCAGAGTGGGGAGGCGATCAACTGCACCACCCACACGCTGGCCACCACATACATCTGTTGGGTCCAACTGATGCGGCCGAACAGATCAAAGTTGTGGAACGTGCCGTAGAAAATACTGGTGCAGAGAATGGTTTGGCCAATGTAGTTTGATAGGGCGGTGCGTCCGACTGCCGCGAGGGGTGCAAGCCACTTCCGAGGGCGGGGAGTGCGTGCGATCAGCATGACAATGGCCGCGTAAGCGATCGACATGAAGATGCTGCCGAAGTAGTTCCACTGGCCACCCAAATAAAACGATTGGGGCGAGTAGCGTTGGCTGGCGGGGTAGATGATTTGGCCCGCCAGTGCGAGCGGTAGGCCAATCATCAGACCCATCACAACCAACCACACATAAGTGCGTGTCGATGCGGTACCGCGCAGCACGCCCAGTTTCATCAGACCCATGCCCAGCAGCATCATGCCCCCTGCCCGCCAGATGCCCCACAGCCAAATGTATGCCAGATGCATGAACGCCGCTGTGGTGGCGCGGTATGGCAAGTGATCGAACCAACCACCACGATAGGCGTTGACTTCATCAGTGATCGAAGTGGGGTTAGGTTGCACCATGGCCAGGTATTCAAGGTGCGCCGCCTTATCCCACAACGGGATGGTCAAACCAAACAATCCGCTGATGCCCGCACCGATCAACAGAAACACCGTGCCCAGCGCGAACAGCCAACCGGCTTTCAGCTTACGCACCAGGAACAACCCACAGCCACATATCGCGTAAAGCACCAGCACATCGCCGTACCATAACACGTAGGCATGCAACAGGCCGATCACAAAAAGCCCCGCCATCCGCCGGTAGTGCACCCTGGCCGAGGGCAGGCCGGTTCGGTCGCGTCGTTCGTACATTAACACCATGCCCGCCCCAAACAGCATGGCGAACAGCGACATGAACTTCTGTTCCGCCAGCAACGTGGTCAGCCACCACACCACATGATCGATCCCCTTCAGCAGCCCCACTGCCCCAGGGTTCATGTAGGCCGCTTCGATCATGGTGAACGAGCGGATGTTGATCAGCAGAATGCCCAGCAGGGCGAAGCCGCGTAGCACGTCGATCGCGACAATGCGCTGCTTCACCGCTGTCGGCCCGCCCGGAAGAGGCGGCGGAACAGCAGGAGATTCACCCATGTTTGGACTGACGTTCACTGTCATGCGTGCCTGCGTTGTACCAAGTGTTCGTGTGAGTGTCACACGCAACAAACAGGTTTAGGCGCAGCCATCACATTCGCAACGTACGGGCAATTGGTTGGCGGAAACGAAAAACACTTAGCCGCGCAGCTTCATCGTCACGATGGCGGGCTTATCACCAAGCGTGACGTTCGCGGTCTGGGTCGTGCCGTCAGGCAGCGTGACGGTCACACGATGCTCACCCTTGTGGCCACGCCCCCGGAAGGTACCGGATGCATCCAGCTGGCTTTGCAGTTTCGTCCACCAGCGGCCGAGCACCAACTTACGGTATTCGTCGACGATGCCCCACGGCTGCCAGTCCTTGCTGAACCAAGCAGCGTTCTTCTTCCACATGCGGCCTTCCCAGAAGCCCCAGGCGATCACGCCATCCACATCGGGATGCGAGTACATCAACGTGTAGAAATCGCGGGTGTAGTCTTTCTGTACCTGCACCTGCTCGGGGTCCTTGCGATTGATCGCGACGTCCCATTCGGTCACCCGGAACGACAACGGCCGACCCGCCGCCTTGCCCGGCGCCACCAGTTCATCGATGCGCCGCTTCAGTTCCTTCGGTGATGTCAACGACGCAGCGTCGAAGTGACACATCGCGCCCACGCCGTCGAGTGGCGCATTCTGATCGACCAGGTACTTTACATAATCGCGGTAGACGCTGAACGCCCCGCCATCGCGCGTGAGCACCCGGCCCTCGTTCACGAACAGTTTCTTCGTCGGCAGCAGCTTCCGCGTGAGCTGCAGTTCTTCCACGTGCAGTTCCAGCCCGCCCTTGGGCAGGTTCTTGGCCTTGCCGTAGTCGCGCCAGACCGCGCTGAAACCGAACGGGTGGTTGATCGCATCCCAACTGTCGACCTGCTGGGCCACCTGCGGGAGGGTGTACAGCTCATTCAGCCACTTGAAGATGCCGGCCCGCATGTCGTCGGCCGAGGTCTTGCCGCGCTTGAACGGCATCACGCCGTACTGATGCCAGATGGGTGTGTGGCCGTGGATGTACAGGTCGTGATCGTGCGCCCATTGGGTGGCTTTGAGGGTGAATTCCTTGCCGTGGCTCTTGCTCCAGCGGCCGCGCCATGGGCCCCATTTGTACGTACCGATGGTGACGGTGTTGAACAGTTCGAGGAAGGTTACGTTGAATTTCTCAACGTTCTTCGGCGTCCAGTGTTTCGCATCCGGAACGAAACGTGGCGTGTCGCCCGCGCTGCCGAACAGAAAC
>JANQFT010000140.1 GCA_028277685.1 Phycisphaeraceae bacterium | reverse complement strand
CGGTCCATGATGGTGCTCATCGCGTAGGTGAGGTAAGAATCCTGCAGCTCGCGATTGATTTCGATATCGATGATATTACCGGCCACCGCGGGCGCATCGGCGGCGGAAGGCTGGTCATCAACAGGCTGATCTTCGATGGGCGGGGTATCTTCAGACATACCGCAACAAGGCCTTTCCAGCAGGGACAATCAATTCAGCTATTTTACCGGATTGGGAGCAATTCCGCGAGCGGTCTACACGTCCGGTAAGGTCACAAAAATGGGTTGTTTTCCTGCAAGAAAGGGGGTGTTCCACCGAAGACGCGCGTGAATCTGGCCGATAGCTCAAACAATGAATCAGAACGAGCAGACGATCTGCGGAGAGTCACTCGACAGCGGCGCGCCGGAAATCAGCGAGTCGATTCCGTGCTTGCTGGTCATGGCAGGACCCCACGTCGGGCGCATCTACCCCATTCGCCAAGCCACGACCATCATCGGTCGTTCCAGCGAATGCGATGTGGCCATTAAAGACCAGACCATCAGCCGCGCTCACGCCCAAATCGTGATCGATGGCGGGCAGGTCATTCTCATCGATCTCGATTCAACCAACGGCACCTTCGTCAACCAGATGCCCGTGCGCGAACAACACCTGCGCGAAGGTGACAAGCTGCAACTCGGTTCCACGGTTGTCGTCAAGTTCACTTACCAGGACGATATGGAACGCAAGTTCCAGGACGACCTGCACCAGTCGGCCACGCGCGATCCGCTAACCAAGGTGTTCAACCGGGGCTACCTGCTGGAACAAATCAAGCGCGATCTGTCGCATGCCATTCGGAACGTGCGACCGTTGAGCGTGTTGATCTGCGATCTCGATCACTTCAAGCAGATTAACGATGAGCATAGTCACTTAGCCGGCGATGAAGTGCTACGTGCGATTGCTTCGCGGATGGTGGGGCTACTGCGGAAGGAAGACACGCTGGGCCGGTACGGCGGGGAAGAGTTCATCATCTGCGCCCGCGATGCCGACTGTGACCACGCCTGGCAACTGGCTGAGCGCATCCGACGCGAAATCGAAACCAAGCCGGTCATGTGGAACGACAAGCCGATTCACGTGACCTGCTCAATCGGCATCGGTTGCGTGGAAGGCGCCAAGTCCATGGAAGTGACCGACGTGATTCAGTTGGCCGACGAACAACTCTACCAGGCCAAAGCCAACGGCCGTAATCAGGTGTGCCCCGCAGAAGGCGAAAAGCCCAATCGCACAGTCAACTCATCCGGCACCATGAACGGCATGAAACCCCCGCGCGAAATCGACACCGAAGAAGACTTGCCCGTCGAATTGGGCTGACCACTGTTTGCTCAGACGCAACCCGGGAGGACGAAGCTCCCGCTGAGCCGCCCCCCGGAAGTACCAAATGGGAGGGCGAAGCTCCTGCTGAGCCGAGGCGAATGCTGATCGGCTACCGCCTGCGGCTCGGCAGGAGCTTCGCCCTCCCGGGGATTGATCAACACAACCGTTCCCGTGCGAGAAGCGCCGCGCCAAGTGGGCCGGCGTCGTCACCCAGGGAACTGGCGACCACTTTGCACTTCCGACAGACCTTCGGGAACACCGCCTCCTCGAACGCTTTGGTGATCTCGGCCATCCAGCGATCATTCAATGCTTCAGTCACGCCACCCCCCACGACCACACAATCAACACTCAACACCGAAACCATACTGGCAATCGCCTGACCGATGGTGCGTGCAGCTTCATTCACCACGCTTACCGTTAGCGGGTCTTTGCCTTCGTACGCCCGGGCCAATACTTTCGATCGAATGCGAGGCCAACGCTTCCCTGCCAGTACGGGCAGCTCACTTTCATGATTCGCGCTGATCAACTGCACCAGTCGATTCACGATGGCGGTGCGGCTGGCAAGGTTTTCCAACGTGCGAAGACCTATTGGGCCATGCGCATCCATCGTGATGTGACCAATTTCACCAGCGGTGCCCAACACGCCGTGCAGCAATTCACCATTGAGCACCAGCCCCCCGCCGATGCCGGTTCCCACAAAAATACCAAACAGTGCTTTGCTGTTTTTTGCTGCGCCAAGACGATACTCGCCCCAGGTGCAGATGTTCACATCATTTTCCAATGTGACCGGCAAGCTCACTTTTTTCGAGATCGCATCGGCCACCGCCACGTTGTTCCAACGCACGTTGGGGGCTTCAAACACAATGCCTTTTTTGACATCCAACGCGCCGGGAACGCCAAGACAGATGCCACCGATTTCACTTCGACTGACGCCGGCTTTGGATATCAATTGCTCCACGGACAACGCGATGCGATCCAACACATGTGCCGCGCCTTTGTCAGCTTCGGTGTCGATCTTTTCCCGAGTGGTGATTTTGTCGCGGCTGTCGACGAGGCCTGCGGTAATATTTGTGCCGCCAACGTCGATGCCGATGACGGGTGGAATGGCTTTGGCCATGGGGTCATCTTCCATGATGGGGTTAAGGGTGGTCATAGGCCCAGAATCCTGTGGTTAGTCTGACCGCTTCGCTCCGCTCATGCAACCTGATCGCTGCTGAGGCGTCGATATTCCCTGGGACTGCAACCGGCATGCTTTTTGAATCGTCTTGTGAAATAGAAGGGGTTATCAAAACCCACCTGCCGCGAAACTTCCTGCACGGTATGGGTGGTGAGTTCGAGCAATTGCTTGGCGCGATCCAGCCGTTCAGTTTCAAGGTACTGCTGCGGTGTACAACCCACCTGATCACGGAACAGGTGCGCCAGCCGCGATGGACTGAGATGTGCCACCTTCGCCAAGTCGTTCAACGTGATACGTTGATGAATGTTGCGACAGAGAAAATCCATCGTGCGTTGCACGCGGCCATCCAACAGACGACGCTCGCTTAATGGGTTCACGCAATCACACCACAGAAACATGCGTTCCAGCGCGTTCATGGCGAACATCTCACGCCGTGGTAATGCACCGCGCGACAGATCGTTCGCTTCCAGCAGTGCATTGGTCACGTGCGTCATGACTGTTTTGTCTTCCATGCGCAGGTTCATCAAGCCCGGAGCAAGTTCCGGCCAATCCAGCAGCGGTAACCAGTGCGAGCGCGGTTGAAAATGCGCCCAGGCCATGTCCCATGCCTGAAGCTTCTTCTCCACACCGTAATCGTGGAACGTGTTTGGTTTGGTCAGCACCAATTCGCCCGGTACCGTGAGATGTTCACCGCCGCGCCAACCGAACCGGCCACACCCGTTAATGGTGAGAATGACCAGCCAGTCACCTGAGCCTTCCGGCCGCCACACGTGGTAACCCGGACCCTCGCCGTTGACCCCCGCCGCGACATGACGCGCTGGCGCGTGCTGATTCACCTTACGTTTTGCCATAGCAGTATTGTATAGGTTAACAGCATTATGTGTAGTCGCTTTTCATGATTCCACGTGGAAGAATTGCCGGTAACACAACTGTCAATGCAGCCGATCAATTCAGCTAATTCGCGGGAGTAACCGACCATGCCGCACCTTTCGACCGACCAACATTCGCATTTTCAACGCGATGGATATCTGATTGTTCGCGAGCTTTTTGGCCGTGAAGAGATCGACCACATCCGCAAAGTGTTCACCACCGCGATGGACAACGGCCCCATCGAAGGACTCAACAAAATCGATCGAATTCCAGATAAGAACGATCCGCTGGCACGCTGGCCACGCATGCTGCATCCACACCTGCATGATGACAAACCAGTCGGTCCCCTGGCCATGAAATACATGTTGGACGAAAGGCTGCACAATGTTCTGCGCGAGTTGTTCGGTGAAGAACCGATCGCGGCCCAAAGCATGTTCTACTTCAAGCCACCCGGTGCGCGCGGGCAGGATTTGCATCAGGATAATTTCTACCTGCGCATCGCGCCCGGCACGTGCATGGCCGCATGGATCGCCGTGGATGATGCGGACCGCGAGAACGGTGGCATGGTGGTCGCACCCGGTTCACATAAACTGGACGTGGTGTGTCCTGAGGCATCAGACCAAAACCAATTCTTTACCGATCATCATGTGGAACCGCCAAAGGGCATGGAACCTGTAGCCGCCGACATGAAAGCTGGCGATGTGTTGTTCTTCAACGGCTCGGTGATCCACGGTTCGTATCCGAACACTTCAAGTGATCGCTTCCGCCGCGCGCTGATCTGCCACTACGCCCCGGCGTCGTGTGAAGAAGCAGCCGAGTACTACACGTTGTTCGACTTCAAGGGTAATCGCCTCACCCGTCGCATCGCCGAAGGCGGTGGCCCGTGCGGAGAGATTGGCGTGGCGGTCAAAGGGGCACATTGAATGCAGCTTGCGGCTCCTGTCCGCCGTAACCTCGGCGAAGCAGGATGAGACTTGCGCGAATCATAGCCACGGCGTCCGCGCCGCAGAACGCCAGAGCATGCGCCGGGTGCTACATCGCATCCCGAAGGCCTGGGCGCGATGTACCGACGTGTGAACGGCGCACCGCAAGTTCCCACACACAGCACCGCGGGTGGATGCTGTGTGCCCCCGTAGGTCCGGGCCTGCTCGGACATCTGCTCGCAGGCCATGGTTTGGCTGAACTGTCCGGGCAGGCCCGGACCTACAGTTGGGGGTATATGCTCTTGCATTTCATATTTATGATTTAGGCAAAATTATAAGTATGAAATGCAAGAGACACGACATTCTCATATTCTTAAGAATGTGAGAATGTCGGGCCGCGTGGTTGGCGCAATAAGGCAAGGTATTCCACGTTTCCGCGTTTGCCTTTGCCAGCTCCACCGCGGATGGGCGAGCGGATGTGGTTGATGACTTCCACACCGTGCGTGGGGAATGCATCGATCACGTGCTGGACGATGGTTTCGGCTTCATCCTCCGGCATGATGCCGCGCTTACCACGTTTCTGGCGATCATTCGCTTCATAATGCGGTTTGATGAGCGTAATGATGTGGGCGGGCTGCCAGCGCAAGGCGGCGGGGATGGCGTGACGCTGGGTGGTCCAGCCGAGGTCGATGACAACTAAATCGATTTTCGATTGCCGATTTTCGATTGCCGATTGCACGTCAATATGCATGGCGTTGGTGCGTTCGGCGACGATGACGCGATCATCCTGCCGCAGTTTCCAGGCGAGTTCGCCGTAACCGGTGTCGATAGCGAACACCTGCTTCGCACCACGTTGCAGCAGGCAATCGGTGAACCCACCGACGTTGCAGCCAAGATCCGCACAGATGAAGCCTGTCACATCCAGCCCAAACGCATCAAGCGCCGCTTCAAGTTTCAGTCCACCGCGAGAGACATAGGAGCAATCAGACATAATGCATCAAATCAAACTGCATCACCTGGGCGGCGAGCGATACGGTTATCGAAGTAGCGTGTGACATCGCGACGGACAGCAGAACCTACCACCAGACCAAGCAACACCCCCAAACCAAGTGGGACGAATGCTGTCAAACGCATCACCTCTGCGATCATCTCTATCGATGCGATTGCATACCAGATTAGTAACACGGTACCAATTCCGCTCAACAGACCTACCACAATACCAACAAGAGCGGGCCACAGCTTGCGCGGCGTTGAGATCTGTTCTAAAGAATGATCTGCCATTCCACACTCCGCATTCCGCACTTCAGCGAACGCGTACCCCCACCACGGCGATGCCTGCTGCGTCGGCGGCGGCAAGCAACGCCTGTTTCTCCAACATGATGGTTTTGCCGGCTTCCACCGCGAGACATCCGGCGCGGGCGGCTTTGAGACGTTCGATGGTTTGCGGAC
>JANQFT010000086.1 GCA_028277685.1 Phycisphaeraceae bacterium | reverse complement strand
ACATCGCCAGCGACCAGCGCCGCCCGACGTTGCAGCAGTTCGATGGCCGTGTCGTGTAAACGGTCCTGCGCGACAGCCGTGGTGGCCAGAAGAACCACCATTGCCATGTTGCATCGCTGTACGAATCGTGCCATGGCCGCATTCCCATACGTGCCGATGAATCGCTTTCCCCACTACAAGTTTACGCCCCGTTTGAACCTGATGCGAGTGTTGTTTTGTATCCGAGATTATGCATGACACTGCATGCCTTTCACTGTTATGCTGAAGTAACATTTCTTCCGGCACTGAATGGGGTCTGCTTCATGGAACAGGTTACTCAATTCAGCGTGTTTCTTATAAACAAACCCGGCATGCTTGCGCAGGTGATCGAAGCGATCGCCAAAGCTCATATCAACATCGTTGCCCTGACCATTGTCGACAGCCAGGAGCATGGCGTGTTGCGCATCGTGGCCAACAACCCCCGGAAGTTGGCGGCGCTGCTCGAAACACTCAACGTGATGGTACACACCACGCGCGTGATCAGTGTTGAATTACCCAACCGCACAGGCGCGCTGGCGCAACTGGTCAGCAAACTGGCCGAAGCGCATGTGAATATCGATTACGCCTACGTGACCAGCGGCGCACCGGGCGGAAAAACGATTGGCATTGTGAAAGTAGACCAACCGGTTAAAGCGATGAAGATGCTGAAACCAAAGACCACAAAGAAAGCCAAACGCACCACGGTAAAAAGTCGCGGATCAGCCCGCCGCAGATGATGAATCAATAAGCTTCGAAAAACCGCTCGGAGCTGCCCTCCGGCCCCACCGCCACATGCACCGCTTTGCTGCATTGGGGACAGCGGCCATCGTATGCCGTGCCTTTCGCATTGCGGTAGACGCGGCTGTAAACGTTACAGCACTTCCAGTGCACCGCCAGCCACGGTCGCCCCCGAAACGAGGAGGCCACTTCCATCTGCTGCGGTTGATCGCGCTTGGCCGTGACCTGCTTGCCACCGAGTTCAAGGATGTAATCTGAATCATCCATGTGTTGGTGATGATCGGCAAACCGGGCCGGGTAAGTTCAATCCCGGTATCATGAAGTTCATGAGTAATCTGCAAGACAAGCGCGTGGTGGTGATGGGACTGGGCCGCTTTGGCGGAGGCGTTGGCGCTGCGCGGTTTTGCTGTGAACAAGGAGCGGATGTACTGGTTACTGACTTGTTGCCCGCGGACGAACTGCAGACATCAGTGGACCAACTGAAAGGTTTGCCCATTGAGTATCGACTGGGTGAGCACAACGTGAGCGATTTCACCACCGCCGACCTGATCGTCGTGAACCCGGCCGTGCCCCGCCCCCGGAAGGAGAATCGATTCCTCCGCGCGGCTGAAGCAGCGGACGTGGCGTTAACCAGCGAGATTCAACTGCTGATCGAACGCCTGCCCAATCGCCTGCGCACCATCGGCGTTACCGGCACGGCAGGAAAGAGCACGACAGTTGCCATGATCGGTCATGCGCTGCAAAAACTTCTCTCCCAAGCCACAGACCACAAGCCACAAGCCGCATACATCGGCGGCAACATCGGCGGATCGCTGCTGGCGGACTTGCCCAACATCACCGCAAACGATTGGGTCGTCCTTGAGCTCAGCAGTTTCATGCTGGAAGACATCGAGCCAATGAAGTGGTCGCCGCACATCGCGATCATCACAAACTTCTCCGCCAACCATCTCGACCAGCACGGCACGATCGAGGCCTACCGCGATGCGAAGCAGATTATCTTTGAACACCAACGTGAGGAAGACGGCGATATCGCCATCGGCGGCCCCGGTGTGCATAACGTGTTCCTCAACCGGGTGAGTGATTTCTCCACCTGGGACGATGGTCTGTGGCGGGTCAATCCACCCATCGATCTGCTGCTTCCGGGTGACCATAACCAACTGAACGCGCGACTGGCCGGCATGGCGATTGAGTCGGCCATCGATGTGCCCGAGTGGGATACCTGGCAAGCCCTGGCCGACTTCCGTGGCCTGCCTCACCGCCTGCAGTTTGTCTGCGAGCGCGATGGCGTGAAATACTACAACGATTCCAAATCCACCACGCCCGCCGCCGCCATGCTCGCCATCGACAGTTTCCCCCCCGCAAGTGTTCACCTGATCGCAGGTGGCTACGACAAACAAACCGACCTGACCGAGTTGGCTCAACACGCAGCAAGCAAGTGTGCGGGAATTTACACCATCGGTACCACCGGCCCCATCATCGCCAACGGTGGCAGGTCGGGGCCTGCCCCGACAAGTGAATGCGAAACACTCGACCGCGCCCTCGAAGCCGCTCGCGGCTTCGCCACCTCAGGGCAAGTCATCCTTCTTTCCCCCGGCTGCGCCTCGTGGGATCAGTTCGACCACTACGAACAACGCGGCGAACTGTTCTGCAAACTAGTCCAGCAGTGAGGCAAAATCTGCCACGTACACACGGCGGGTGTTATCTGCCACGCCGTTGAACGCCACCCACCGCCAACGGCGATCCCACGCCGGGTGCGGGTCAACGCGCAGGGCGACGTGGTTCTGCGGTTCCACCTTCGAA
>JANQFT010000027.1 GCA_028277685.1 Phycisphaeraceae bacterium | reverse complement strand
GCAGCGAGGTGGCCATCGCAGTCGGTGATGTATGCCGCCGCAAGCGCATTCTCTTCTTCGCCACGTTGACCTATTCAACCGCAACGACAGGCACGGCTGGACATCGCTATGTTTTCCGCGAATGCTATCACGCCTGGCCCGCAGCCAAGGTGCTTGCTGGATACATGAACAAGCACTTTCTTGGTAAGAAGCATGCGTACATTATCGCCGACTACTCATGGGGGCATACTTCGGAGGCTTCTTTCCGTCAGTTCACCGCAACGATTGATCGCCAGGCACATCCGGGCTTACGCATCCCGTTTCCGAACATGACCGACGCCGATGTTGAGCGGGTCATTCGTTTCGTCAAGCAGACCAGGCCCGATGTGTTGATGGTGATTCAGTTCGGTAACGACATGGAACGCACCCTGCGTGCATTGTCTGCAGCAGGCCTGAAAGACCAGATGCAGATCATCGTTCCAAGCCTGACCCTCGACATGGCCATCGGTGCTGGCCCCGAAGTGATGGAAGGGGTGGTCGGTTCCCTGCCCTGGTGCTGGCGTGCGCCTCAGGTCACGAACTCACAACTCGGCCGGCACTTTGTCCGAAAATTTGCGGAAGCGTATCGGCGATATCCGAGTACATCCGGGGCTTCTGCCTATACGATCCTGTATGAATACAAGTCAGCCGTTGAACGTGCAGGGTCTTTCAACACCACGCGGGTCATCCGTGCTTTGGAAGGTCACACGTATAAACTGTTGAAAGATGCCCAGCGATGGCGTGGGTGGGATCATCAATCGGTGCAAACCGTGTTCGCCGTGCGATGCAAACCAGCTGAAATCGTCCGACGCGATCGCTTCCAGCAGGATTGCTTTGAGATCATCGATCGCATGTCAGGCGATGAGGCTTTCCGCAGTCGCACCGAATGGAATGCAGCACGTATCTCCGCCAACATGCCACTGTCCTACTCACCACTGCCTGAACCGCATGTGGCCGACGTGCCTGTTCGGTAGGCACTTACCCATGAATCTATGAATCATTGAAAATCGGCCACACGCTCAAGCAAGCGCGTGGCCGGGAGGAGGATTCTGCTATCCGCTGGAGCCGCCGCCATTCAGTGACGACGGAGTTCCCAACGGGATTTACGCTCGCTTTGTTTGTTTGAGCATCATCAGTCCGCCCATACCCAGCAACACCAGTGATGCAGGTTCGGGGACGATCTCAGCGTTCACCTGTAAATGGTTGGGCACACTGGAGGCGCCGGTCCATTCACCGGGGTCAATGCCGTCGCCATTGCCGGCGCTGCGGAACAACCGGCCGGCGATGACCGCGCCGATGTCCGAGTCGATCGACGTATCGGTGTTCCCGCCGCTCCACTGAAACGAGCCTGCCTCACCGCGCGACACGATCCAGTATGTCTTGCCGGCTTCAAGCGTCGTGCCCACCGAGGTGAACGTGTTGTGGCCGCTGACCAGGGTGGCCGGGTCACTCAGTGTCTCCAGCAGGCTGCCGATGGGGGCGCCGGTGCCATCGTCCGACCATAACTGGAGTAGTGCATCGTCGCCCGCACCTGCCCACAACAGATCCATAACGACCGAGGTCAGCGTGTAATCAGACCCCGCGGGCATGGTGAACCCGATGGCCTTGCCTGATGAGTCCCCCGGTTCCATGTTGCTGGGGATGGAGCCGCCGTTGTCCAGGCTGTCGATGATGATCGCGCCCGGGGCGTTGGCGACGAACAGCAGGCAAACAACCGCCGCAGCCGTGCACATGGTTCTGGTTGATCGGTTCATGAAAATTCCTCGCTTTGTATTTGGGGTTCAGTGTCCTCATGGGCAAAACAGTACCTCGCGGTGAGGTGTGAGAGATGAATCAGATCGAAAATAAGTTCAACTATATAGAAATATCGGGTATGGTAATCGCCATG
>JANQFT010000192.1 GCA_028277685.1 Phycisphaeraceae bacterium | reverse complement strand
GGTAACCGCCGTGCGCTTACGCGAACTAAGACTACGCGAGCCTGATCGCTCCATGTTCTGGTAGTCATAGAACGCACGATAGTTGTCGCGGAAATAGCCGCCTGCACTCGTGCGCACGCCATTGATGACGATACCGACCAGCTCCGCACGAACCTGCTCGAGCTGACGCATCACGCGCGACACCAAGCCACGCTTTTCGGTCATGGCGCGAACAACCAGCAACACGGCATCGACCTGGTTGGCCAACAAGCGACTGTCCCCGACGAACGAAAGTGGGGGCGCATCAACCAGGATCAAGTCATAGCGGCTTTCCAGTTGGCTGAACATCTCACGACAGGCAGCACTTTCCAGTGACTCAAAGACTTCCTCACGGCCGCTACCAATGGAGATGACATCCAGGCCTTCTACATCCGTGTGATGAATCACTTCATCCAGAGACGCACCGCCGCTCAACAGATTGGCCGTGCCAGGCAGCTCCTTACAGTCAAAGATATGGTGCAGACTGGGACGACGGAAGTTCGCATCAATGAGTGCAACTTTACGGTTGTTCAATGCAAAGCTGGCCCCAAGGTTTGCCACCACAGCAGACACACCACCGCCGGCCTGCGAGCCGACGACCATCATGGTCTTCTGGCCCTGGCGTTCCAGGCGTGAAGCAACCTCTGTACGTAACTGACGGAAAGCTTCCGTCATCAGGCTGGCTGGCTCGCGTATAACCACCATGTCGATGGAACCGTGCCCGCTGGGATCGTCATCCGCATGTGGGATAACGCCAAGCAGATCAGAACGAGGCAATAACTTCGCGCAACTCGGGCCCTTGACGCGCTGATCAAGCAGTTCTTTGAGGAACACCACACCACCAACCAAGCCGACCAACAATACGGTAGCGGCAGGCACCATCACCTTCAGTTGTGGGAAACTGGCATGATCCGGCGGAGCAGCACGGGTTTCAATTCGCACGCGCACCGCGCGGGGGTCTTCACGAATCAGGGCCATTGAACTGAGCAATTCCTCCAGACGTTGAGACTCTGCCTGCTCAAGCTTGAGTTCATCCTTGAGATTCGTGTAGTCATTCAGTTTTGTATTGAGCTCGCGACGTTGCGCACGAATGGTGGCAAGTTCTGTATCAATGTCACTACGTCGTGCTTGCACACCAGAAAGATCTGACTCAGCTTGAGCAACCTTCAAATCCCAAAGTTCTGCCAACAAACGATCACGCTCGCGTTGTTTTTCAATCTGAATCGCTTCGATGCGGAACTCCAGATCTTTGATGGTGCGATGGTCTGACCCGAAACGTTCCTGAGCCACGCGAAGCTCTTCCTGCAGGGCAAGAATACGATCATCGCGGCTGCGAATCGTGGGATCAGCATCAACCTGAGCATAGTCTGCGGGGGAGAAATCGAAACTCTGATCCTGCCTGGCCTGGATAAGGCCATCACGAGAGCGTTGGGCAATCTGTTCCAACTGCTTCAGTTCGTGCTGTTCCTGAATCAGTTGCTGGAAGACCATCTCGACTTCATGGAAACGGTTCTCGGTGGCACTGAAGTCCACATCTGACATGACCTTCTCAATGCGGGTACGAAGGCTGGAAATATCTTCGTCCTTCTTGCGCTGCATGGAGGTAAACAGCTGAGTCACTTCACCACGCTTGGTACGATTAGCACGCAGAACGCGCGAACGGTAGGTATCCACCACACCGTTACATAGGGTTGAAGCTTCAACGGAATTCCGTGCCGTGACAAACACTTCGATAATGGTCGTGTTACGTCGTGGTACGACTTTCACCATATCCTGAAAGGCCTCAAGCCGTTGCTGAGATTCCGTTTCGCTGAAGCTTTTGAACCAAGTTGTTTTCTTAACCTCAAGTTGCTGGTTAAGCGTCGCAGACAACACATCCCGAGACTGGATGTAATAGGCTTGCGTCTGCTTGAACATCTCCATGTCGTCACCGCTTCTGCCGGCAAGCCCACCTGTGGTTGTCCATGGGCTTTCCAGTTCACCGCTGACGGAAATGGTGCTTACGGCGGTGTATTCCGGTGCCATCCTCTTGAGAACAAAGAAGCTGGCGGTACCGAGAATCAAACCCAGGATCAACGCCACCACAAACGCCCAAATGTACTGGCGCAGCACGCGGACGGGATCGATAGGTGTGAAGCGCAAGCCACCACCGGAAGGATTGGGCGCTCCCGGCATACCGGGCATCATGGGACCTGGATTTGGAGTCATCGCGTCACCTCGTCTCTTCTACTGAGCCACGGCCGCTGAATCGATCGACTGAAGCAACTGCTCAGCCCTTTTCAGCGTGTCGTTATCTTTAGATTCTTCGGCAAAACGGCGTGCCCGCATCAGTTGTTCTCGGGCCATGTCGTTTTCACCACGTTTGGCCAACACCTCGCCAAGGTGCAGGCAGTTCGCTGCCATGGGGTTGAGCGCCACGCTACGTCGCAAGGTATCGACCGCTTCGTCGATGTGGCCAGCGCGAAACTGCACCCAGCCCAGAGTATCCATCACGTTGGCTCGCTGAATTTCGTCGCGACCGACCAGTTCCAGGGCACGCGTGGCCTTGGCGATGGCCAACTCCGCTTCATCCAGATCGTCGGCAAGCATGTAGGCCAGGTTGTTCAGGGCCATCAGATCGTCCTGCTGTTTGGTCAACAACAGTTCGTAGTACTTGCGGGATTCGGCCTTGCGATCTGCCATGTAGCAGCCGGAGGCAAGCACACGCAACACATTGGTCTCATCCGGCATACGCTGATGCAGCTGAACCAAACGGTCAATGGCCTGATCGTACTTACCCGTGCGAAGCTCAAGTTGGCCCATGGCCAACTGCAGTTGGCCGGTTGGATCTTGACCCAGGCGTGGTTCGATCAGTGCTTTCTGATCCGTCACAGGTAAGGCAGACTGCATGTGCGTGAGCACAGAACCAAGCGCCTGACGATTATCACCAGCGATTTCCATGGCCTTGGTGAACACGCGTTTGGCCTGGTCGACAAACTCACCGCCCTGCATGGCCAGGCCGCGGGCACGCATGGCCTGCAGATGACCGGACTTGGCCAGCTCAGCCGGCCAATCGTTCAGCACTTCCAGCGCTTTGGGACCCTGGCGGGCGTTCAGGTAGGCCGTGGCCAAGAGATTGGCAGTGCGTACGTTCTTCGACCTCTCGTAGACCTTCGCGTAATAATTGGCTGACTCGGCATAGGCCCGCACGCGTGTCTGGAAGTCTGCACTTGCGGGCAGGTTCATAATGACAGCCTGTGCACGCAGTTGATCCCACAACACCAGGTTGGGCATCTGGGTTTGCGAATCGTCGATGAGACGTTCCAGCGCGCCGGCCGCTGCCGGACCACGCGTGACATACAGTTCCGCCAGCCTGACCCGTGCAGGAGCATAGCGCGGTTGCACGGCAATCAGACGCTGTAATTCACCGATTGCCGCGGTGGGATCTTTGCGATCAAGGTGCCATTGGACCAATGCTTCCCGCGGGAGGATCGCCTTTTGATCCAACTCGATGGCCTTCTCAAGATCGGCACGCGCCAACGCGCGTTCTGCGGGCACATCGCTGGTCATGCGAAACTGCGCACGTTGCTGGTAGACCAACGGATTGGCGCGTTCCAGGTTCACCGCGGCGTCGTAGGCAGCGGAGGCGTCTTCCCGGCGCCCTTGTTTGGTGGCGATCACACCATCCAGCAGATGCATCTGGGCATCAATGCTGAACTTGGCCTCGGCATCACTTGCGGCGGCAAAAAGCGCTTTCAGTTGCGTGGCCGCTTCATCAATCAGATCCGCCTGGACCAGTGCTTCGACGTAACGCCGCCAGACCACGACGTTGTTACCCGAGTTGATCAGAATCTTCTCGTAGAGGGGAACCGACTTGGCAGCCTGACGCGATGAGAACAGCCAGTCAGCCAACTCGCGGCTGACACCCATGTAACCCGGATCTTCCCGGGTGATTGCCTGTTCGTATGCGGCGATGGCAGAATCAGTTTTGTTGCCAAGACGCAGGAAACGAGCATACATCGCCCAATCATCGCTGGTTGCTTGTTCACCGCGGCCGTGCACATGTTCACGGATGAGGGTTTCGCCTTGAGCGTAGTCACCATTGGCGGCGTGATACCGCGCGGCAAGCCAGAGATTGGCTGCGTCATCCGGCGACTTGGTCATCAGGCGATCGATGATGGCTTTGGCTTGTGCGCTCTGTTGCTGACGCAGGTACAGTTCAGCAATCGCACGCAGGTTGGCCTGATCGTCTGGACGCTGTTCTGCCAGTTTCAATCTGCGTTGCAGCACATCGTCGGCATTGCCATGGCGAGCGAGATAATTCAGGTACGCCATGTAGACGTTTCGGTCGCCACGGCTGTAATGCATCACCTGTTCAAGATCTTGTATCGCCAGTTCATGCTGGCCGCGTGCATCATGAATCTGGAACAAACGGCGCCACGCCTGAGGATTGTCGGGCTTCAGTTCCACCGATTGCCGGTAGGCGGTTTCCGCCCCTATCAGATTCTGCGCCCCACGCCGGGCATCACCAAGCAGCATCCAACCCTGGCTGTTGACGGGCATTTCCTGCACGGCCTGGTCCAGCAGACGCACTGCTTCGCGATGCTTGCCTTGAGCCAGTTGCACGCGACCCAGCCAGAACATGCCCTTGGCATGATCCAGTCCGACCCCATCACGCATGGTCGCTGCACGTTCTGCCAGAGCTTGCGCAGCATCGAAATCTTTATCCGCGATCGCTAAATCAAACTGAACGGTCATCACGCGTTCATCATCAGGTGCAGCTTGAATGGCGGCATCCAGATGCTTTTTCGCTTCGTCAAGACGATCGGTTTGCTTGTAGAACGAATGAAGTTTCAAGTCGCGGGCAATCGGATCACTTTCCGCTGTAAGTAATTGCTCTACCTCATCGGCCACTGCTTCAGTCTCGCCACGAAGTGAGCGGGCGATTACCTGCAGCACTTTGCGATCAGGTTCGCGTTCGATCGCCTGATCGACCATCGCAATGGCTTCTTCATTTCTGCCAAGTTGCTTGAGCAGGCGCACGAGTTGCTGAAGCACGACCATGTCATCGTTGTTCTTGGCGTAGTACGCAGCCAGTCGTTGCTGGGCGGCTTCGGTGTTGCCACTCATTTGCATCAGGCGAGCGTACTGCTGAACAATCTGGCGGCTGTCCTGGTCGGGAACGGACTTGAGGATTTCCAATGCCTCCGCCAGGGTCTGCGGTGCCTGGGGGTTGCTGGCCTGAATCATGGTTTGCGCACGACGGGCAAGCACTTCGCTCTTCAGCAGCAACGCTTCGCTGTTCTCTGGTTGTGCTTTCAGCACGAAGTCGAGATAAGTCATCGCACGTTCGGTGTCGAATTCGCGCAAACGCAGCCGGGCCAGATCGAGATACGGTTTGACGTAGAGCCTGCCACGTGGCGTAGCAATCAGTTGTTCTAATCGTGCGGCCGCAGCGCCGGTTTCACCCAAACGCAATAAGGCCTGGGCGCTCAAGCGGAGCACATCAAAGTTGGCCGGCTGACCCTCAAACTGTTTGCTGGCCGAGTCCAGCAGTTTGGCCGCCCTACGCAAGTCTCCGTCCACGTAGGCCAGCTTACCGCGAATCAGATCAACCCAGCCGTGACCGGAAGCGCGCTCGGCCAGTTCATCCGCTTCAGCGCGGGCCTGTTCGAGCCACTCGGCCTTCTTGGTTTCATCCTGCTCACGCTCATACTGTGCGAGGTAAAGGTCCGCCAGTTTCTTGTTGGCCCACACCTGGTACTCACCGATGCGCAGGGCTTCGATGGAAATCGGAATGGGGCGATCCTTCTTGGCGAGGCGGAAATATTCGATGGCATCGCTCACGCGGCCTTGGCGTTCGAGCAAACCACCAAGAATCATGATGAGTTCCAGATTCTCAGGATTCGAACGAACCACGTTGCGTAGTAAATTCTCAGCACGCACCATTCCGTTGAGCGACATGGTGCCGTCGGCAAGCTTCACTTGCTCTCGGTCAAGGCGTGTCAGGTGGTTGGCTACTTCGATGGCTTCGGCAGGCATCTCACCTGAAGCAAGCTTGGTTTCAAGTGGCTTGAGTAAGCTCAGCGCTTCATCAAGTTTCGCCTGGTCGATTTGCGGCGTGCGCGCCAGCGCGGTGAGCATGCGCACCAGTCCCAATTGCGCCTGAACGTCATCAGGCTGATCTGCCACATGCTTGCGTACGATTTCTTCTGCGGCCGCCGCCAGTTCATCCGCTTTGGTTTCACGACCAAGGCGCCGTTGAGCTTGCGATTCCACCCAATGCCACACCGCAAGTTGATAGATGACTTCACCATCCGCGGGGTCTGCAGCCAGTGCTGCTTCGAGATCCTCACGTGCCTGCAGTCGTTCGTCCTCATTAACATCAATGCGTTCCATGCGCGATGTCATGGCGATACCGCGGTACTTACGCACGATGGTCATGTCGGGCACGACGTTGAGGATTTCATCACACGTGTTGTACAATCCGGTCCACACCTGCACGGATGCCGGGAACATCTGGGCACGTTTGTACTGAAACTCAAGTAACGATTTTGTGGCGACCTGATGATCTGGTTCGAGTTGCCTTGCCTGCGTCCAGCAGTTTTGAAGGTGTCGAAGCCGTTTCTGGGCTTCGTCCATGGTATCCACGCGTAACAAGCCATGCGTATCGGCGAGTTCCAGAAGAATGCCGACCTTCTTCTCGCGATTACGTTCATAACGATGGGCACGGCTTAACTGCTCGATGGCCTCGGAGTACAGACCTTCCTCGACAAACTGGCGCGCACGGGTGACGTAGCGATCTGCATCGCGACGATACAACGCAAACCAGCCTGCCGTAGCAATGCCGCCCACCAGGACGACAAGAACCAGGGCGAGAATGATGACGAATTTTGTATTGACCCGTGCGGCCATAGTGACACCTCAACAAACGCACCGTAGTGCGCTAATTTTGCTTACCCTCGGCGACCTGATCGTCACCCTGAATTTTCTGCCAATCCGGCAAGCACCACATCACATCCGGCATGATGTGAGATAGGAACTCGCTGACGATTTTGGCAGCCTGATCCGGATCACCCACACCAATCGGGGCGACTTCAACTTTGCAATAATACGCGTAGCGGTCAGTGAAATTGAACGCTTTGGCCCGAACCCCCTTGGCGCTGGCGACGAAACTATCGTTAGCCACGAAGAAGTAACCAATGACAAACGGCGCATCCGGCCGATTGGGATCCGTGAACGAAATCATGCGGAACGGCACGATGTCACCCGGAACACGCACTTGCGACTGACGTGACGTGGTGCCGATGAGACTGCCATCTTCCTGAGGCGTGAGCGTGGGTGATGCCAATTTCAGAGTCGTCGTGCTCTTCACCCCAGCTATTGCACCACCCGCCACAGCGCATCGGTCGGGCACGTGAGGCACCGTGTCGATCGTCCCTGTGTAATAGGCGGTGTGCAGACGCAGATACGCACCAGGCTGCTTCGGCTCCAAACGTGTATCCCGGTAGATGCGCACGATATACTCGGTGGTACCGAGTTCACGTTCCTGATCGGCGGGCATGGGCGGGGCATCGTGTTCCATCTTATATGGACCGACCTGCTCACCCAGGCGATACCACGGTTGGGCCAGTGGTACTGGCTCTTTTTTCAGGTGCGCCCCAACCATGTGCAGTACCGCCTTCAGGCTGGATGCAAACACCAGCAATACCACAAAGGCCACAATGACCTTAAGCGGGAACACTTGCTTCCAGTTGATGCTCATGGCTTTTCTCCCACGGGGTTGGTCTGGTCATCTGTTTCAACCACCAGCTTGTCCAGCACCCAGCCAATCAGCAGAAACATCGTCAGGGCCACGGCAAACAGCAAGGCAAAGCCAAGCAGGATGTGGGCATCGCCACGTGTGGCCTCGGGATTGTAGGGATAGATCAGACCTAACGCAGTCACGCGGGCCACGTTGGCCAGAATCGCCACCGGCACGGTGCAGCCAATCATGATGATCCGCACCCACCAGGGCCGCTTGGCCAGATACGCCACGGCCACGCCCAGGGCAATGAACGTCATCAACGAGCGCAAACCGCTGCACGCCTCGGCCACGGTCAGCGGCGGCTCCAGTTTCACGCCGTCTTTCCAAAGGGTGATGTGAAATCCCTGCACGTCGGCTTCCAGGCCGATCACCAGGCCAATCAGGTTAATCGCCACCGTGGAGCACAGCGCAGCAATGCCCTGCAGTTTGAATGCCATCGCTTCCCAAATGCTTGGGCTAACCTTTACACCAAGCGCGAGATACGCCACGGGGAACCACAGGACAACCGCCATCCGCCACCCGGTCACAAACAGCACCAGGCCGCCCAAGGCGAGGATCATCGCGTAACCTTGGATCATGTCGTTGCGGATGGGGTTAATACCCAGCAGATACAGCACAATGCCAGCCAGCATGACCACGAAGCCAAACCACGCGGTGCTGGCTTTCATTTGCATCAGCCGCGCGCGGTTCTGGTAAATGAAGTACCCACTGATCAGCGGCAGGATAAATGCATGCGACCAGTCACCATCTTCCCACGCAAACAGGAACAGACGATAGATGATGTCCCAGAACAGGAACACGAACGCGCCACCCAACAGCACAATCCGCGCCCAGATTTCGGGGCGGATGAACGGCTCGGCCTCGGCCGAGGGAATCTGCCTGTCGCTGGCACCCATTGTGCTCATACGGTGTCACCATCTCATCATCAGGACGGGGAATTGCCTCGCCCTCCAGCGCTGTGCTCAGCGTCCTGCAGGCAACAGTACGCCTGACACCCACCGGGGGTTCAGCCGGTCACCAAACGTCCTTGGATTTTCTACGCCAGCCAGCGTTTTCTCGCCGCTACAGGCCAATACATCTCAGCCTGGCCGCGGCCACCACAAACCTCAGCATCTTGGTCAAGCCAACTGAATCAGTTGAGCTGCTGACCAAAAACGCGATCATCAAAGTTACGGTCCAACAGGAACCCAAAGCCGTATGACGCTCGAAACGAGTTACGAATCACCGCCAGGAATGAAGCCGGCAGGTTCGTACCAATGTTGATCTCGTCATCTGGCTTTAAGTAAATGTTAGGCTCAAGGCCCTCTGCGATCGCACGGAAATTCAATCGCAACATGGCTTCGGTGTTACGATCAAGACGTCGGCGCAAATCCACGCGTTCGGGAATGCCCACGGGGGACAATCCGCCCGCAGCCTTGATCGCCTGCGTCAGCGTCAATTCACGCTCACCAGGTAGCGCGTAAGTACCAGGCCGGGCAATCGCCCCACCGATGAAGATGTTGCCGGTACGCGGTGCGGGCACACGAATCATGTCGCCCGGACGAACCACGATATTGAACTTGGCCACGCCCTTCATCAATTGCTGGGCGTCGATTTCGATGATGCGCTGGGTGACCAACTGTTCGGGCATCGGCAGGCCGTCGGCTGATTCTGCCGGTTGGGTTGCGTCT
>JANQFT010000569.1 GCA_028277685.1 Phycisphaeraceae bacterium | reverse complement strand
CTGAGACAGGTACTTGTAACCCACCGCAGCGGCGATGTCGGCCAATGGAGCGTTGCCGGTGAGCAGATAGCGTTGCGTCAGGGAAATGCGTGTGTGCCGCAGTTCATCTCCCAGTGATCGCCCACGCAGCTCGCGGAATCGTCGCTGTAGGGTGCGGGCTGATGCGGGGCAGTTGTCGATCACTTCACGGGGACTGATGCCCTCGGCAATGTGATCACGGATGTAGCGCAGGGCCACGCGCAGCGCCGGGTCGGGCGTCTGCTGAACATCACTGGAGCCACGCGTGATCACCCCCAACGGCGGAATGCGCGTCGGACCATCCGGTTCGGGTTCGCCCTGGATCAATCGGTCGAGCAGCGCCGCCGCCTCGTAGCCGATGCGATCCTGATTGGCCACCAGACTGGAAAGGCTCGGTTGACAGAACTCACAGATCAACTGGTCGTTGATCGCGCCGACGACTGCCACATCATCGGGCACGTTCAATCCGGCGGCGTGACAGGTTGTGATAGCGTGGAATCCGTAATCGTCATCGATCGTCATCAGCCCCAACGGCCGAGGTAATTCTTCGAGCCAGCAAACCATTCTTTCTAACTGGCGCGCGGTCATCTGCTGGCTGCGACCAAGATTGATCTCCAACCGATGAACTGTCCGGCCATCTTTTGCTGCATGATCGACGAAGGCCACCGCCCGTTCTTTGCGTGTGCGTTCTTCCTTCCTGGCGGTCAGCATGCCCAGGTGGGGAATGTCGCGTTCGACGAAGTGCTCGTACACCATGCGAGCTCCTTCACGTGCATCGATCGTCACCCGACGTGATTCCGGCATCGGCGGACCGGGAAACGTCGATACCGATGGCATGCGCAAGACCCAGTCTGGGGTGTGACCTGGCAACATCGTGCCGACCACGCCCGTCAGACGCTCGGGCCTGCGAGCCGGCACCACGTTCATTGGCACCAGGATCAACCGCCAGGAAGTATGGTTGGCTGCGTATCGACTGATGCCGGTCGCCATCCCGTGCGTCCAGGCCTCATGCAGGTCGATCACGACCATCACTTCTGTCGCGTTACTTGTCGCCATCGCCAGAGGATATCAAGTTCAGTGACGACTAACAGGCTCGACGTTGACGCTCTGACATAATTGCATTGACGCTGGAAGTATATCGTGGCGTCTTCCTCTGGGGCATATTTTCCGTGTTTCCTTAATCAGGCCGTTGTCGGCTTTGATATTCGTCTTTGCTGAATCGAGGAGGATCACGATGATTCGCTACTCCCTGATCGGTGCCATTTTCACCACTTCGCTGGTCTGCTTTGAAGCAATGGCAGCCTTCACCATTACGGATGCGAACTTTGCGGATGACGGTCCGCTGGGTCAGCGCGCGACGAGCATTACCGTCGATGGGAATGCTTACACCGACCTCGTTGGTGCCACCGCCAGCGACACCCAAGCCTCGGACGGACGATTCTGGGAGGTTGGTGATACCGCTCCCGGTACCGAAGATGCTGCGCTTTCCGGGCTGTACATCACCGACGGCCTGCTGAACACCAGCGTGGGCGTCAAATTTCAGTTCGGCAACTCAATCGGGCTCGATGACATCCTATTCGTATTCGAAGCGGATGCCAGCCCGCGAACGCCTGATGACATCACGCTCGGTGTGATCGGCTCCAGCGGCCAGGTAATCGGTGACTACACATTGACGCTGAGCGACATCGGTGGCAGCGGCACCACAAACCGCCTTTACGGCACGTACACCATCGATAGAGAAAGCGGTTCAAACATCTCTGGCGGAGGCGTCTGGGGGGTCGCGTTCACACTTGCCGAGTTCGTCGGTACCACGGGCGACCTGAGTGGGGCCACCGGGCTTTACCTCAGCGTGAACACCAGCGGCGATCTCACCGCAGTTGGCCGGGTCATTCCAGAACCTGCTTCACTCATACTGTTCGGTTTGAGCGGGTTGATCGTACTCCGACGTGGCCGACTGGCTGCCTGAGCCGATGGTTGTGGAGCAAGTGGATGGGCATAAACTACCATCGATTTGTGGTCAGGCATCAGCCCATAGCTCGCGCCAGGACAATACCAGTTGGGTTGCAGTAGCCGCAAATAGTTGAACTGGCGTCCTCTTGCCCAGACCATTTCCTGGATATTTTGTAACTCGTTTTTCCCAATGACTTGCTGGTTTTTCCTGCGGGGATACTGCGGGGTATTTTCTGTAACCTACTGATTATAAAAAATATATGAAGTCCGATCCATCCGGTTACCTCCAACTGGGCTTGATTCCAAGCTAACAGTATAATTTTTACCGACCGATTGTTACACGCACTGCTATTGCTTGGCTCACTTCGTGCGTCAGGCGACAGAAAGAAAGACACGAAACCCGAAGTTTCCCCTCCTGAGCGATAGAAACGCTTTCTATCGCTCATATTTCGTGTTATTTTGAGCGATAGAAAGCGTTTCTATCGCTCATGACTTGGAACTGGGAACAACCTGACTGGCCTGAATTCACCTACGATGCGTCCAAATTGGACGCCATTGAAGGGGAATTCCTGCATCG
>JANQFT010000415.1 GCA_028277685.1 Phycisphaeraceae bacterium | reverse complement strand
CGCTTGTGGCAAACTCTCACGGCCGAATCGCGCTCTTAGACGCGACGCTTTTCCAGTTGCATGTTTAACCCCAGACCACGAATTTCGTTGGTGAGCACGTCGAAGCTGGCTGGGGTTCCCGCTTCGAGTGTGTTTTCACCTTTGACCATCGACTCGTAAATTTTCGTGCGGCCTTCCACATCGTCGCTCTTGACGGTCAGCAGTTCCTGCAGGATGTACGCCGCACCGTAGGCTTCCAGCGCCCACACTTCCATTTCACCGAAGCGCTGACCACCGGTGCGGGCCTTGCCGCCGAGCGGTTGCTGGGTGATGAGTGAGTACGGGCCGGTGGCACGGGCGTGAATCTTGTCGTCCACCAGGTGGTGGAGTTTCATCAGGTACATGAAACCGACGGTCGTGCGCTGGTCGAACGGTTCGCCGGTGCGACCGTCGTGCAACTGAACCTTGCCACCGGGAGGCATTTCGACGAGCAATTCACGCGGGCCTGGGGCGACGCCGGTGTTGGCGAATTCGTCCATGCGGTCGCGCACGTGCTGGTTAGCTTCCTCGATGGCTTCGTGAACCTGGGCTTCGGTCGCACCGTCGAACACCGGGGTGACGGCCTGGAAACCGAGCACACGGGCCGCCCAACCCAGGTGGGTTTCGAGAATTTGCCCCACGTTCATACGACTGGGCACGCCCAGCGGGTTCAGGAGGATTTCCACCGGTGTGCCGTCTTCGAGGAACGGCATGTCGGCTTCGGGCACGATACGGGCAACCACACCCTTGTTACCGTGACGACCGGCGAACTTGTCACCGACCGACAGTTCACGTTTGGTGCAGAGCCAAACCTTCACCATTTCCAAAACGCCCGAGGGCAGTTCATCGCCGCGCTTCATGTGAGCAAGGCGGCGGTCGCGTTCTTTCATCACCGCTTCGATGCGGGGCCAGAACTGACCGTGAATCTGCTCGGCCTGCTGGGCGACGGTCTTGGAACCCTTGGCCCATTTGAGGGTGAAGCTTTCGATCTGTTCGAGCACGACTTCTTCGATTTCCGACGCACCGACCTTCTGACGGGTGGTGGGGTCGACCATTGCCGTGCCGGCCACCTCGTTGATCTGATCCACCATCTGGCGGAACAGGGCGATGGCCTTGCGGTTCATGTCGGTCTCGTATTCCTTCATGTCCTTCTTGAGCATTTTCTTCTGCTCGTCGGACATGTGCATGCGGCGGCTGAAACGCTTGGCCGCGATGACCACGCCATCGGTGCCGGCCGGCACTTCCAGCGAATCGTTCTTCACGTCTTCACCGGCCCGACCGAAGATCGCGTGCAGCAGTTTTTCTTCTGGGGTCAGTTCGCTCTTGCTCTTGGGGGTGACCTTACCGACGAGGATGTCACCGGGCTTCACGTGGGTGCCATCGCGAATGACGCCGTACTCATCGAGGTTCGCCAACTGACGCTCGGAGACGTTGGGAATGTCGCGGGTGAATTCCTCACGGCCGAGTTTCGTTTCGCGAATTTCCACATCGAATTCTTCGATGTGGAGACTGGTGAAGGTGTCATCTTTGAGCAGACGCTCACTGATGACGATGGCGTCCTCAAAGTTGTAGCCATCGTAGGTGTTGAACGCGACGAGCACGTTCTTACCCAGGGCCAGTTCGCCATCCTGTGTGGCGGCGCCGTCGGCGATGATCTGGCCGGCCTTGACCTTTTGGCCGAGCTTGACGATCGGCTTCTGGTTGAGGCAGGTCTTTTCATTGAGGCCGATGAACTTCCGCAGGGGATATTCCTCGGCGTTATCGATGACGATGTGCTTGGCATCGACCGCGGTGACGGTGCCACCGTTGCGTGCCTTGACAATCATGCCACTGTTGGCGGGCACGATCTTCTCCATGCCGGTGGAGACCACAGGGGGCGTGGTGCGAATCAGCGGCACGGCTTGACGCTGCATGTTCGAACCCATGAGGGCACGGTTGGCGTCGTCGTGTTCGAGGAACGGAATGAGCGCGGCGGACACACCGACGATCTGCTTGGGGCTGATGTCGATGTATTCCACATCGCTGCCGTCGGATTGGGTGAGTTCACCATCCACGCGGGCCAGCACGTGGCCCTTGTTCAGCTTGCCGGATTCATCGAGCGAATCGGTGGGCGCGAGGACGGCTTTCATTTCTTCGTCGGCACGCAGGTACTTGTGCTTCTTGCCGATGCCGCCCTTCTCGACCACGCAGTACGGGGTGAGCAGGAAGCCGTATTCATCGATCTTGCTGTAAATGCCCAATGAAGCGATGAGGCCGATGTTCGTGCCTTCAGGCGTTTCGATGGGGCAGATGCGGCCGTAGTGCGAAATGTGCACGTCGCGCACTTCAAAGCCGGCACGCTTGCGGTTCAGGCCGCCGGGGCCGAGGGCCGAAAGGCGACGTTCGTGCGTGAGCTGACTGAGCGGGTTGGTCTGGTCAACCACCTGCGACAGTTCGCCGCGGCCGAAGAAGAAATCGATCGAACTGCTGATCGACTTGCTGTTGATCAGGTCGGCGATCTTGGCCAGTTCGTCCGGGTCCTTCACGCTCATGCGTTCCTGCACCGTGCGGCGCAGCTTCAGGAAACCCTTGCGCATTTCTTCGACAGCCAGTTCATCCAGCGTACGCAGACGCCGGTTGCCCAGGTGGTCGATGTCATCGGTGTGGGCCTTGTTGCGGCTGGAGCGCAGGTCCAGGATGTACTTGATGGTGTGGAGGAAGTCTTCCGAGCGGAGGCGCATCTCTTCTTCGGAGATGTTCAGCCCGAACTTGCGGTTGATACGGAACCGGCCGACCTTGCCCAGGCGGTAACGGTTCTCATCGAAGAACTTCTCATCGAACAGTTGCTTGGCCTTATCCACCTGCGGCGGGTTGCCGGGGCGGAGGCGGGCGTAGATTTTCAGCAGGGCGGCCTCGTACTCGCTGATTTCACCGAACTGCTCGAGGTTTTCCGCCGCGAGGGTGTTGAGGATCAGCGGGTCGGACGCATTGGTGATGACGGACACCTTCTTCAGGGCTGACGCCTGCACCTTGCCGATGGCTTCGCCGATCTGATGGCCTGCCCCGACGAGTTCCTCGCCGGATTCGGTATCAATGATGGCCGCCGCCGCGTAGTGCTCAGGCTTCAGCTTGCCCACGGTGACCGACTCAACGGTGTAGAACTCGTTGAGGATGGCATCGGTGGTGCTGAAGTCTTCCTGGATGGCGCGGAGGAAGGTGGAGGCGGCAATCTTGGTCGACTGGTCGATGCGCATCGCCAGTACGTCCTTCTTGGTCACCTCGATTTCGATCCACGAGCCGCGCTCAGGAATGATGCGCGCGGAATGGAGCGGCCGGTCGGATTCGAGCGACGCGACACTGAAGTCGACGCCGGGCGACCGGTGCAGTTGGTTCACGATGACGCGTTCGGCACCGTTCACAATGAACTCGCCGCCGCCCATCATGATGGGAATTTCGCCGAGGTAGATTTCCTCCTCGGGCATTTCGGCCACGTCCTCCCGGACAAGCCGCACGGCAATGCGGAACGGCATGCCGTAGGTCAGTCGCAGGTCTTTGCATTCCTGCGGGGTGTACCTGGCCTCATCCAGTTTGTAGTAGAGGTATTCAAGTTTCATCGAACCGTCGTACGATTCAATGGGGAATACCTCGCGCAACAGGGACTCTAAGCCCGTGTTGACATCACGTTCATCGTACGGCTGTTCGAGCTGAAGCAGTCGCTCGTAAGCCGCCTGTTGAACGTCAACCAGATTGGGTACCGGTAGCGCGTCGCCGCGCTTGGAATAATCGCGCACCTTCGTCACTTGCATCGATCACCTCGATCATGCAGCACAAGCAGGATGTGGTACTGACAACATCGCGTTGGATTGCGCCCGTCGCCCTACACTCTAATGAACCCAAACGACGCATACGGCGGCCGCTCGGTGAAACGCAGGATTGTACACCTAACAAAACAGCCACGCAACCAAAACGGTTGCCGTTTTTATCAGATGGCCAACGCCTGTTAACGTCGAAAGCATGAAAAGCGCCGCCCCACCACGGGAACGGCGCTTACTTTCGTGATCCCGCAGGCTCCGTAACCACTTACTGAATCAGCAGTTGGGCGTTACTGACTCAGGCCGCAGCCCGGGGAAGCCCGCGGGAAAATCTTACTTCAGTTCGACTTCGCCGCCGGCTTCCTTGAGCTTCTCGGCCAAAGCCTCGGCTTCTTCCTTCGGCATCTTTTCCTTGACCGCATTGGGAGCGTTGTCGACCAATTCCTTCGCTTCCTTCAGGCCCAGGCCGGTGGCTTCGCGGACGGCCTTGATGACCTGGATCTTCTTGTCGCCAGGGGCCTTGAGGACGACGTCGAATTCGGTCTGCTCTTCAGCGGCTTCTTCGCCACCGCCACCGCCGCCAGCCATGACGACTGCGCCGCCGGCTGCCGGTTCGATGCCATATTCGTTCTTCAGGTAGTCGCCAAGGTCGACCGCTTGCTTGAGGGTCAGTTCGACGAGCTTGTCACCCAGTTCCTTGATTTCGGCTGCGACTTCCACGGTTGCTGCTGCTTCTTCTGACATTTCCATGCTCCAGTTACGTTGAATCTGCGTCGCCCAAGAGGTGACCGACCATCGGTCATTTAACCCGCTGCGGGGCCAGTCAGGCGATCTGCGATCTCAGAACTTCAGTGGCCAGAGCCTCAGAGGTCAGTAACTGATCGCTGACCGCTGATCTCTGCCGCTCTCGTATTCTCACGCCACCTTGCTAATCTCTTCGCCCTTTTCTAATTTCTCTTCGATGGTTTTGATGATCGAAGCAAGCTTGCTGGCCGGTCCGGTGATGGCGCCGGCAAGCTTCTGGGCGGGGGTGAGAACGATCTGCACCACTTGGGCGTGTGCTTCTTCGCGAGTGGGGTACTTGCTCAGGGCGGTGACCTGATCCGGCTGGAACACCTGGCCGTCCATCACGGCACCCTTGAACTCAAGGTTCTCCAGCTTCTTGGCCCAGTCGACCAGTTCGCGGGCGACGTTCACCACGCTCAGCTCGTCGGTCAGGCTGTAAGCCATCGCACAGGGACCTTCCAGCAGGTCGCAGGCGGCGTCGAGGCTTCCGCCTTCAAACGCCTTGCGGGCCAGCAGATTCTTCACCACGGTGACTTTGATCTGCTTGCGGGCCAAGTCACTGCGGAAGGTGTTGTTGTCGTTGGCTTCGATGCCACGGACATCGATCAGCACCGCTTCAGTCACATCCGCGAACTGCTTGCGGTACATCTCGGTCATCATGTCTTTGATGGGTTTGCTCATATCTGTGCCTCGCTTCGCTTGGCAGGGCCTTGGGCCGAGGGCCTCGGGCCGAGGGTTTTTCGGTTTCGCACTTCGGGGCTATCCGCCCCTTGGCCCCAGGCCCCAGGCCCCAGGCCCTCCTCCTTACTGCTCGATCGTGACTCCGGGGGTCATCGTGGCGGACAGGCTGATCTTCTTGACGTACTGGCCCTTCGCAGCGGCGGGCTTCATCTTTTCGATCGTGTTGATGAAGTGCTGGGCGTTATCGACCAGTTTGTCGTTTTCAAAGCTCTGCTTGCCGACCACGGCGTGCACGTTGCCGCCAGCGTCGGTACGGAATTCCAGCTTACCTGCCGCGTATTCCTTCACGGCGTTGGCCACATCCGGGGTGACGGTGCCGGCCTTGGGCGAGGGCATCAGACCACGTGGGCCTAAAGCGCGACCCAGCTTACCGACGAATCGCATCATGGCCGGGTCGGCGATGGCCACATCGAAATCCATCCAGCCTTCTTCGACCTTCTTGACCAGTTCTTCGCCACCGGCTTCAGTCGCACCGGCAGCCTTGGCATCGTCCACCTTGTCAGGCGGGCAGAAGGCAATCACGCGCTTCGAAGCGCCAATGCCGTGCGGCAGACTCACCGCACCACGGACAATCTGATCCGCCTGACGCGGATCGACACCCAAATGCATGCACAGCTCCACCGACTGGTCGAACTTCACATTGTTGAAGGACTTGACGATGGACACGGCTTCACTGAGCGGATAAGCCTTGTTTTTGTCCACCTTCTCACTGTCAGCGCGATAACGCTTGAACTTACGAGGCATGTCGCCTTCTCCTGAAAAAGGAGGCTCCCACTGTTCTTACCAGCCCGTGGTGTGGCCAGCGGAATGTCTAATCTCGAATTGCGAATTGCGTATCTGGTTCAACATACGCGATTCGCAATCAGCAATACGCAATTACTCGGTCACGGTCACGCCCATGCTGCGGGCGGTGCCTTCAATGATGCGGTCGGCCGATTCCAGGCTCACCGCGTTCAGGTCTTCGATCTTCTTCTCAGCGATTTCGCGCACCTGAGCCTTGGTGATGGTGCCGACTTTATCCTTGTTCGGCACGCCGGAACCCTTTTCGATGCCGGCCGCGGCTTTGATGAGCACCGGGGCGGGTGGGCTTTTTAGTTCGAAATCGAACGAACGGTCGGCATAGACGGTGATCACGCAGCCGACGATCTGGCCGTTCAGGTGTTTGGAGCGGTCGTTAAACTGCTGGATGAACTGGCCGGGGTTGACGCCATGCTGGCCGAGCGCGGGGCCGATCGGCGGAGCAGGCGTGGCCTGACCACCGGGGGCCTGAATCTTGAATTGGGTGGTAATCTGCTTGGCCATGGCGGCCTCCTGTTCACTCAAATCCGCCCATCGCAGCCTCACCAGCGCAAACCGGCAGACCGGGGCGAGCCGAGTAATGTAGCGAGATCGGCCGGGGAGTTCAACCCCCTCGAAGGCGATTGCCGCGTCATTTTCTCCGGCGAATTTCGTAGCTGACCTGGTCGCCGGCAATCATTATCGCCCCTGCAATCGCCAGAACCGAGACCACGCTACCTGCAATCGCCCCAAAAATGCCCACGATCAGCAAGATGTAGCCCACCACATCATTGAGATGACGCAGGATTGCCCCCAAACTGAGAAACGGCCCCGGACGCACCTGATAACTCATGGCTGAACCTCCATCGCGAATTAGTGATGGGGCCACACACCGCCCCAGTGGGAGTATGGTATCACATCTGCGCCAGACACCCCCTCTGACTCGCCGTGCTCGCCATCTCCCCCGTTGGAGGAGAGGTTGCCCAAATGCCTTACTCGCGGATACGCTTCAGACATGTTCACCGGCATCATCCAGGCCATCGGCAGCGTGCGGCAGGTTTCACCCTCCCCTTCCGGGGCGAAGATCGTGATCGACGCGCCGGATTGGGATCACCCCCCCCATCAACCCGCCGAGGGCGACAGCATTGCTATCAACGGCGTATGCCTGACTTACACGTTAATGCCGGGCGAACAAACGCTGGCGTTTGACGCCGTGCAGGAAACGCTGGATCGCTCCACGCTGAAACATCTTCAAGCCGGCGATCGTGTGAACCTCGAATCCGCGCTGACCGCCAGCACCCCGATGGGTGGTCACTTCGTGCAGGGTCATATCGATGGCATCGGCACCATCGCCAACATCGACACTTCCGGGGGCCAATGGCGCGGCACCATCGAAGCCCCCGCCGAACTCATGCCCTGCATCGTGCCCAAAGGTTCAATCACCATCGACGGCATCAGCCTCACCATCGCATCAGTAGATACAGCAAAACATCAATTCGATGTGGCCATCATTCCCACCACGCTCAAACTCACCACGCTGGGTGATGCGAAGGTCGGCCAACAGGTGAATCTCGAAACCGACATCATCGCGCGAACGGTGGTGCATGCCCTCAAGCAGATGTCCGACACGACCGGCGTAACGATGGACAAACTGCGCGATGCGGGGTTCATTTGATCGACGATCGAAAGAACCATCCGCAGATCGTACATCGTCGATCGAAGATCATTCACCAACCTGCGCCGCTTCCAACAACCAGAACGCGACGGGTGCCACGAGCAAGGGTGAATCGAACACATCGAGCACGCCGCCGAAGCCGGGGATGGAT
>JANQFT010000410.1 GCA_028277685.1 Phycisphaeraceae bacterium | reverse complement strand
GCTGTTGAGCGGCCCGGCGATCGCCGAGCGCAGCAACGCCGCGGACATGATCGCGATCTGCTGCGTCGGCCTGGCCCTCGGTCACGGTTGGCGCAACGGCAACGGGCTGTGGCTGGACGTGGCGGTGGTGGCAGGGCTGGTGCTGTTCGTCGGTACCACGGCGGTGGCGCTGTTCATCGACGCTGATGAACTGGTGGCGAACGACGAGGTGTCTGAACCATGACCGACGTGATCTCGGGCATTCTGTTGATCGGGGCCGGCTTCTTCGTTTTTGTGGCGGGACTCGGCGTGCTGCGCTTCGGCGACCTGCCCTCGCGCATGCACGCGGCGACTAAGGCATCGGGCGCGGCGTTCGCCCTGGTGCTCGCAGCGGTGTGCCTGCGCCTGCCGGAGTGGTCGGTCGCGATCAAGTCGATCGTGGCGCTGGCCTTTGCGTTTCTTACCCTGCCGGTTGCGGCGCACCTGCTGGGGCGCAGTTCACTCATCCGCCGGCCCCAAGCGACGCCGCGCCGTGACGCCGAACAGTCTTGATACGAAGAACCTGCATTCGAGCAGTTCGCACATGCACCTACGTCTTGGTTTGCGCTCGCTGCAGGTCTTCGATCACCGTCTGGGCCTCTTTCAGCTTCGCCGCCAGAGCGTCAAGGCGTTCACTGCCGGTGTCGGTGGGGTGGATGGCGCGTTCCAGTGACGCCTCGGCAGCCTCGGCCGTGGCTTCGTCCATCGAGTTGATGATCACGCCGATGACGAGGTTCAGCATGACCATGATGCCCAGCAGCACGAATGAAACGAAGTAGAGCACGCTCATGTTTAAGCTTCAATCTATGTTTTTTTACCTACTGTCTATCACCTTGATCCTGGCGACTGGCCCGGCGATTCATGCCGCCGATGGTGTTGGGAACATTTCAGTGGACTATCGCGGGTTGGTTAGCTTTGGAGAAGGCCTCAGCACAAATCTGATTGCCTTTGGTCCAGGTTGGAAATACGCAGCACAGGACCACAGCCTAAAAAACATCAAAAAGACCGGTAAAGGCGGAAACCTGCAATATGAAGCAGATTTCAATATCCCGGGAGCAAAAGTCAAGCTTGTTCAGACCACCAAGGTGGTCAAGAACAACGACCGTACAAAAGGGCTCAAACTCAACTACATCCTTAGTAGCGACAACCCGTTTTCATTGGAAAACGCATTCCTGGCCATCCGCGTTCCCACCGCTGTTTTTTTAGAAGGAACTGTTACTGCGGACGGAGAGACCTTTACCTTCCCACAAACCCTCGAGAAAGAATATCTGCCTTTCCCCAGCAGTGCTTCGCAGATCGTGCTGGCCAATAAGCAGACCATGCTCAAAATCCAGGGCGATAACTTTCGAACTGCCCGGGTGGATATGCGCCAACATAAAACAAATAACTTCGAGATTCGTATCCAGTTCCCCAACACTAAGAACACGACCAGTACAAGTATTTCATTCGAAGTTATCAATGAAGCGGTGCCGTTCACGATCACAGCCGATGAAAATTGGATTCCTTTGCCAGTTTCACGTGGCATCGAACCTGGCAGCATTCTGGACTTCTCGTTCATGTCGGATGCACCGGCAGGCAAGTATGGCCGAATAATCTCCAGTTCAGATGGCCATCTGGTGTATGAAAAGAAGCCTGACCAACGAGTGAAACTGGTCGGGACGAACCTCTGCTTCGGCGCTAATTATCTCGCCAAAAAAGATGCTGATCGCTTGGCGCAAACCTTTCGGCGGATGGGCTACAACACCATCCGTTTTCACCACACCGATGTGGATATGATCCGCGGTGCGTGGAATGCCAAACAATCAGACGATATTGACCCGGCCCAGTTGGACAAGATCGACTACCTCTTTGCGGCGATGAAGAACGCTGGCATGTATGTCAGCATCGACCTGTTCAGCATGCGCCGATTCGGCGCTGACGAGATCGAAGGTTGGAACGAATACGTCGATAATCCCGACGTCATCAAGGCATTGGTCCCGATCCTGCCCGGCGCGTTCGATGCCTGGACCAAAATGTCGCTGAAATGGCTCAACCACACAAATCCCTACACCGGCATGGCGATGAAGGACGACCCGGCGTTACTGAGTATCTGCCCTCTTAACGAAGATTCGATCTTTTCGGTCTGGCAAGCCAGTGACAAAGTCAAGCAGCTTTACCTCACACGCTTCGAGCAATGGAAAAGACAGAACAGCAGGTCCGGCGACCATAACCAACTCATGTCTCAATTCCTGATCGAACTGAAGATGGAATCCAATCGGCAGATGGAGAAGTTCTTCAGGGACAACGGCGTCAACGCCATGCTCACCGGCAGTAACTGGTGGAACACCATGGCTCAGACTTTCACACGCTCACAGTTCGACTTGGTAGATAACCATCAGTATTGGGATCATCCCATGCCACATTATCTGCCGAGCAAATACAACCAGCGCAGTAACATGCGTGAATCAAAGTCCTACATCGTGCCTTGTTTTATGATGCCCACACGCATCTTCGGCAAGCCGTTCACTGTCAGTGAATACAACTTCTGCGCCCCCAACCAGTATCGTGCCGAGGCTGGAGCAATGATGGGTGCCTACAGCGCCTTGCAGGATTGGGACGGCCTGTATCGTTTTTCCTGGTCGCACAGCAGTCGAAACATTACCGAGACGCGCCCAATTGAAGGATTTGATATCGCCACGGATCCTTTGAGTCTACTGACTGAGCGCCAGGTGGTTTTGATGTTCGGGCGCGGTGACATTGCCCCCGCAAAGGAGCGGTACGTTTACGCTGTCACGATGCATGAAGCGACCAAGTCAGGCGTGGGTGATATGTGGTCCAAAGGCCTGTTCCCACGGCGGTTCACCATGACTGGTCTGGTGTCTCAAGTTGGGTCGCAGGCAGTCGGTGAAGGTCACACTATTCAAGGCAATTATGACACCGTAGTTGCAGCGAATGAATTACCAGAGAATGTACTGTCGGGCAACCAAATGACGCTGACCAGCGATTTGCCGAAAGTCCCCGCAGTCGGTGAAGAAATCGTTTCCGACACGCAACAACTCTTCCTCAACAACAAGAAGGGCTATGTCAAAGTCGTAAGCGATCGTACCGAATGCATCGTGGCACCGGCTGGCATTGATCTGGCGGGGAGCCAGTTGTCGATCCGCAACAGCGATGCGTTTGCTTCCATTTCCGCATCGGCAATGGACGACCAAGTGCTTGCTGAAAGCAGTCGCGTGCTGCTGTTGCATCTGACTAACGTGTTGAATACCAACATGCAGTTCAGTAACGAGAAGATGACAAAACTGTTAAAACGTGGCGAGTTACCGTACCTGGTTCATGTGGGTTCTGCTGATCTGACTTTGAAGAACACGAACCCTGACCTGACACTCTACGTGCTGGACTTCAGCGGCAGGCGCATCCGTGAGGTACAGACCAACTATGTTGACGGCGCATATCAGTTCAAAGCGCAAATCGATGATCGTCACCTTCAGCCTGCATTAATCTATGAATTGGCCAAGCAATAAAAAATCAACGAGTGCACAATTGAGGAAAAACCTGATTTTCAGGTTTAACATAGAGCGAACGAGCTTCTGAACGCGCGCCGGTGTTAACCGCTCGGTTCTTCTGTTCCAACGCCTGAACGTGACCGACTGTTTAACCGCCGGCGCGAATTGGAGGCAGGGGTGCGACATTCACCGGTGGTCGATCAGGTACGGGCCTTAGAACCGGCCTCGCTCTTCGACTTCGCTCCTAATTCCCTTAAGCCCAGGTTCATAAAGGATTTGGGATTCTTTATTTTCAGCCCACCCCCTCTCATGAACGCAAAACAGCGTTTACGCGAACGGAACCGCATACAGATCAGGGGAGTTGATCTATTTCATTGCACGTTGAAAAAGTAGCTGTGTTTTGACCATGCGGCGCACTCATGAATGAGCAAGTGAAGTGGTAGGCGTAAAGAAATGCACGAAGCTTCTCGATGCCACAGAGAATAACTTCAGGCCGCTGGCAGGTATTACTCAGCCGGCCCGGGTGTTCGTTGTACAGCCCGATGTAGCCACACACGTAGCGAGTTGCCGGGGAGGTGTTCGCCCTGACGCGTGCGGCGGCGATATTCGGTTGGGCTGATGTCGTATTGCTCTCGGAATCGGCGCGAGAAGTGGAAAGGGCTTTCGAAACCCATGCCGTTGGCGATCTGCTTGACCGATAGGTCCGTCAGCGTGAGTTGTGAGGCAGCGCGGTCCAGCCGGAGCGAACGCAAGCATTGCATGGGCGTGGCGTCCAGGTGTTTGCGGAACAGGCGGAACAGCGATCCGCGGGTCAGGTGGACATGCCGCGCCATCGCATCGACGAACGTCGTCTCCTGCGACCACTGTTGATCCTCGACGATCTGCTGCATCTTCTCGATCGCGCTGCGAACCGCCTGGGGCAGCGCGCCCGTCGGCCGATTCGCGATGTGCGTTTTGCCGGCCAGCAGGCTGCGTAGGATCACCTCGATCGTGGCTGGCAGCAGGAACGAGCGGGTGGGCTCGGGCATACGCTCGGCTTCCAGCGCGTATTGCGGCAGCACCCACAGCAGGTCGGTCTCTTCGCTGGCGTGCATGACGACGGGCCAGCGATCAGGCACAGGCCAATCGGCAGGCACATCAAACGCGAAGTGCGCATGGCCGTGCACGGTGGTGCGCGTCGCGTGCCAGTTGAAGCGAACCATCGCCTCCGGTGGAATCAGCACGATGGTGCCCGGGATCGCATCGAAATGGGTGTCATCGACCCACGCTTCGCAGCCGCCGTCAATGATCCAAACCAGCACGGATTGCGTGGCGCGCCACGGCCCGAACGTGCTGCCCGGCGGCAAATGCGCCACCTTGACCACCCTGACATCCGGGAGGGCGTGGGTGCGGGATGGGGTGTGACTTTCAGGCATGCAATAGGCACTCCGGGACATTGCCGATGCCCCCCTGAGTAGTATACTTCCTTCGAAAGAGGTTGAAAACGGCCTCAACCTCATCAAACTGCAAGGGCACGCGGAATGCGACTAACAGACATGATACTGGCAGCAGGCCAGACGCAACCCCGTCGCACGCACCCTTTGACACCCAATCTCGCGAAGGAGGTATTGATGCGAAAGAGCAACACACTGATCGCCATGGTGGTCGCCGCCAGCGCCAGTTCGATGGCCTGGGGTGCGGTCCACATCGACGACACGTTCGGCGATGGCGTCCTCGGAACCAACCCCGATGTGGGCACCGGGTTCGTCGATGGTTCGGAAAACGGCGGCGTCGTCACCGAAACCGGCGGCGCTGCGGTACTGTCTGGAAGCGGCAACTGGGTCGCGCCCGGCATCAACAGCAACGACAATTTCGACTTCCTCAACGCCAACGGCGTGAAGGTTGTCTACACGACCGATGGCGTGTCCACCGCACACGATCGCAACACCGCTGTGGGATGGATCTATGCCGGCGACAGTCGGGGCGACTACTTCCAGTCATTCGCCGTGGTCTCGGCCGATCGCCCCAAGACCACCAACTCCATCTTCCCCACCGTCGATACCGGCGCCCTGTACGTGCAGGTCTTCTACGAACGTGGCACCAGCAACACCGACCTGACCGCCTACGGCCAGATTCGCGTGGTCAACAAGAACAAGACCGCGGTCGGCAATGGTGAAGCCGACGGGCTGGTGACGCTAGGCACGTTCACCTTCGACAGCTACGACGGCCAGAGCGAGATGGATACGACCATCATCGTCAACCAGGACGGCTGGTCGGTCGGCTTCAGCGAAGATGTCACGGTTGCCCTCGGTTCGCTGACTGGCAGTTGGGACAGCGTGGACAGCGTGGTGGGGGCATTCTCAGCCGACATCACCGATGAATTCGACAACGGTGCCTATGTGACGGCAACGGGTCAGGTCACCGGCAACTCCAGCGGCCAGGTGAGTGTCCTGTCGATCCATGCTTCGGATATTCCCGAGCCGGCCTCGATGGCCCTGATGGGGCTGGGCGGCCTGTGCATGGTACGCCGGACCCGCCGCGCAGCGTAACTCACGAAATCCTCCTCGGCTGGTTGGCGGAAGTTGACCAGCCGATTTTGCCTCTGCCTCGCCGATCGCCTGAAGCTTGACCGTGACTACCCCCTATGATTTCGGAGAGAGCGACCTTTCCATGCGTACGCTTCTGCTTACCGTAACCATGACAATCACCACCACCTCGATCTCACTGGCCGTTACCCCCGCGCCATCCCCTCAAACGCCCAAGGCAGACACAAATCGCCTGTACCGCTGGGCTGCCGATCGCGTGAGTGAGGGGATCATTCGTCGCAAGATGGATGTGGATCAACTCGATCCGAAGTATCGCGATGCGCGGATCTCTTCCGATCGTCAGTCCAACCGTCGCCAGCTGTTCGGGTTGTCGATGTCGGATTTTTTCAAGACGCGAAAGTTGGCGGAAGTGTTACCGGTGGTGGCAATGGTCGCCGTCGAACGCAACGACCCAAAGCAACTGGCCCATGTGTTGGCGCAACTGGATGAGTTGGCGCGGTGGCGGCCACTCAATCGTCCGGGGTGGACGCTCTACAAACGCGGCCCCAGCGTGCCGGAAGATCACAACGATGGTAACTGGCTGGGCACCGGCCTTGGTCTGCGTGCCATCGTGCAAACGCGCGAAGTACTTGGCGATCGAATTCCTCCCGCGTTGGATGAACGACTGAAGCAGTTGATGCGTCACGAGGTGGCTTTGGTAAGTGATGATTTCGCCACCGGTCGCCCGTGGTACACCAATCATCCGGTCAGCAACCAGTACACCCTGCCTAATACCGGCGTGGTGCTGGCTTGCGTGGCGCTGGGGCACAAAGCTGGTCAGAAGGACTACGACCAGGCAGTGCATCGATTGCTGCGCACTGCTGATACACAGGGCCGTGATGGCGCTCACCACGAAGGTTCGCACTACGGCACGTTCACCATGTGCGAAGTGCTGTATGCTGCCGCCGCGTCGGCCTCCATCGGTGATCGCCGCCTGATTGATCATCCCGCCATCAAGCACCTGGGCGATTGGGCCGTGCAACTCATCCAGCCGGGAGAGCGACTGGTCAACACGTTCGATGGCAGTAACGTTCACTTCATCGATGCCAAGGGTGAGTTAACGTACAACGCGCAACA
>JANQFT010000276.1 GCA_028277685.1 Phycisphaeraceae bacterium | reverse complement strand
CAGCTCGCAGTTCAACGGGCGCTTCATGACGCTGTTCTTTTTGATGATCGACACCGAACAGAAGCAACTGCGTTGGCTGAGTGCCGGGCACGATCCCGCGGTGGTGTACGACCCCGGCTCGGATTCATTCGATTACCTGGCGGGCGAGGGCATTCCGCTGGGCGTACAGCGCGGTTGGCAATACGAGGAACACCAGCGCGATGGCTGGTCGAACGGGCAGGTGATCGTGATCGGCACCGATGGTATTTGGGAATGTCGTAACGCCGCGAGTGAGATGTTCGGCAAACAGCGCCTGGATGAACTGGTGCGCACCCACGCGAAGCATTCAGCCGAGCAGATCGCCCGTGCCATCAGCGATGCGGTCCACGCCTTCAAGGGTGAGCGGGAACAGCAGGATGACATCACCTGCGTGGTGGTGAAGATGGCCTGATCATTGTGGATATGTAAGTCAGTATTTCTGCAATCCAGCGGAAAATCCCAAAAAATGTGACGTCTACACCCCTCGTTTTTGGGCTGATTTTCTGTAAACCCGCTGACATGCAAAATATTTGCATAAAATCAGCTTGCCCGTGCAGCGCATAGGGATAACTATTCACACGTGGGAAAGGTGCGTGGTGGCACCCCGAAAAGAGAAGAGCTGAGTTGCCAACGTGGCAGAAGACGCCGTGTTTGCTGTGAAACGTTTTTCACCATGCGCGGGCAGAGTTTTCCTTTTTGGGAGATGTACAGATGGCGCTTTCTCTTCGATTGACTTGTATGGGTGTGGTGTTGACGGTGGTGGCGGCGCAAGTCCAGGCGGGGGCGGTATCGCGCTCGGTTTCGCGACACACCATGGCGCCCAATGCTGTGCAGTTTTTCGATCAGGGGGAGATTGAAGCCGGCCACGTGCTGTTCGGTATCACTACACCGTTCGCTGATCTGCCGTTCAGTTTTGATGTTCCAGACACGGTTGCCGCGACATTCTTCAGCAGTGATGTTGGGCCGGGTGATATCTCCGGCAGTACGCTCACCTTCAACAACGACTCCGATGCGGATACCAACCCGCCGTTAGACGACAACGCGCTCAGCTCGCTGTTCCGTCTTGAAGCGCCCACCACGGCTGAGTATACCGTGGGGGTTACCGGCCACGACAATTTCTTCGACGATTTCCCTCATGCACAACAAGGCGATTATTTTCTGACGGTCGGTGTGGTCGACCCCAGCACCACCGGTGGTGACTTTGCTGATACCGATGGCACCAACGAAACACAGGCCGGGGCGGATGTGCTCAACCTCGGTGTCAACGAAGCGCAGGTCGCCGTGAATACACTCACCGCGCCGACCGATCCAGGCGATCCCGGTGATGTCGACTTCTACAGCGTTGCACTCAACGCAGGTGACATGCTTACCGTGATGACCGCGCCGCTGGACGATCTACCCATCGGCTTTGGCTTACCCGACACCATGATCATCTTCTTTGACGACCAGGGCACCATTCTGTTTGATGATGATGAAGCATCAGACAACCCGACGTTCTTTGGTGAAGCTGACTTCACCGACTTCCTTGGCCCGCATGATGGCTCCGGTTCCGCCGCACATTTCCTTGCCCCTTACGACGGCGTGTTCAGTTTCGCCATCACTGCGTACGAAGATGAATTCGCCACCGGGGATCACGATGACTTCGGCGACTACGGTCTGCTGGTTTCCCGCACGGTACCCGAGCCGGCGTCGTTGGCGCTGCTGGGGTTGGGCGGGATAACGCTGATGCGGCGACGCCGGGCGCACGGTCAATCCACGGTTGTAAACACCACACGATAAACCCTACTACGCAGAACCAGTGAGGTAAGAGAATGATTCCTGCACGTTTGCTGACTGCTGTTGCCGCTACCTTTGTGCTGACAGTCGCCACGGCGGCCCACGCCCAGCTCACCTTTACCGAAGTGGTTCGCAGGGGGGACACCGTCCCCGGCGCCGGCGGCCAGTTCACGAGTTTCAGAGCACCCTCCATCGACGGCAACGACGTTGTCTATCAAGGGTTCTCCGATGGCAACAGCGGGATTTTTGGCGTCCTCAACGGAACGCCCACCCGCATCGCCGACGAGTCCATCACCGCCCCCGGCAACCCGAGCCCGTTTACCAGTTTCCGTGAATTCGTCACCATCAGTGATGGGGTCGTCATGTTTATCGGCGATGGTCCGGGACCGATCATTCAGGGCGTCTACGCTTACAACAACGGCTCGCTTTCCACCATCGCCAATGATGGCACTCAGGATCCCTTTGGTGCGGGCAACCTGAACGCCGGTGGATCAGACCCGATCAGCAACGTCGGCAACAGCATCGCCATTGAGGTTGTCGACGGCGACGGCAACAACGCCATCTACACCAGCATCAATGGCACGCTCGCCGAAGTGGTCGACACCACCGCACCCGCCCCCGGCGGCGTGGGGAACTTCGGCAGCTTCGATGAACCTCAGATCAATGCCAACGGCAAAGTCGTTTTCGAGGCCGACGATTCCAACTCCAACGACGGCATCTACACCAATATCACCGGCCCGATCACCAAGGTTGTCGACGTTAACGACGCCGTCCCCGGCGGTACCGGCAACTTCACCAGCCTCAATGATCCCACGATCGACGGCAACGACATTGTCTTCGTCGGTAATGACTCTAGTTCCAATACCGGGATCTATGGTGTGTTCAACGGTGGGCCGATCACCAAACTCGTCGATAAGAATGATGCCGCACCCGGCGGCACCGGTAACTTCACCAGTTTCAGCTTCAACTCCGTGGTCTATCGTGATGGCATCGTCGTCTTCCGCGGCTTCGACGGCAATGGCGTTTCCGGCCTCTACTTCCTCGATGTCCTTGGCGGAGGCAGTCTCACCCAGATCATTGCTGCGGGCGACCAGATCAACGGCGAAACGGTCGATAGCATCTCCTTCCTGAGGAGCGGTTTCGACGGCCGAAACATCGCTTTCGTTGCCAATTTCGATGCCATCGACCGCGCCATCTTCACCGCCACCATCCCCGAGCCGGCGTCGCTGGCGCTGCTGGGGCTGGGTGGGCTGGCGCTGATGCGTCGGCGAAACGCGCTGCGGTGATGTGTTTGCCGCAAATGCTATGAACTTTCGCATGAAAGAAAAAGAAAGAAGGAACAACATGATTCTGATTCGCTCCATGATTGTTGTGCGTATGGCCGTCGTCGTGGCAATCGTCGCCGGCACCGCTCACGCCCAGTTCACGTTCACCGAAATCGCCCGCACTGGGGATATCGCGCCCGTCGTGGGGGGAACGTTCGGCACCTTCTTCGGTGTGCCGGCGATTGACGGCGACAGGGTTGCCTTCAGCGCCCGCAATAACCTCAGCACCACGGGCATCTTCACGGCAATCGTCGGTGGCCCCGTCATGCACGTTGTGGATGGATCGACCACCGTGCCCGGTGAGGCCTTCACCTTCGGCTCCGTCGACGGCACTTCGGTCAGCGGCGATAACATCCTCTTCACGAGTTCGGGGGCCTACGACGCCATCTCTTACTTCAATGGCTCCACCTTCATCCCACTGGTGACCGAGAACGATGCGGTTCCCGATGGCGTTGGCACGTTCAGCCGATTCGCCAGTCAGCCGTTGCGCCTGGCGGGGACGACCGTGGCCTTTGAAGCGCTCAGCATCGGCGATGACAACGGCATCTACACCAGCAACAACGGTGTCATCTCTCTGGTGGCTGACAAGACAACCCAACGACCCGGCAGGA
>JANQFT010000106.1 GCA_028277685.1 Phycisphaeraceae bacterium | reverse complement strand
GTGTACCTGGTGATCGACGCAATGACCGGTCAGGACGCGGTCAACAGTGCACGCCAGTTCAACGAGCAACTCGAACTCGATGGCGTCATCCTCACCAAGACCGACAGCGACACCCGCGGCGGCGCTGCCCTTTCGGTCAAGCAAGTCACCGGCAAGCCGCTCAAGTTCATCGGCACGGGCGAGAAACTCGACGGCATCGAAGAGTTCCACCCCGAACGCATGGCCGGTCGCATCCTCGGCATGGGCGATGTGGTCAGCCTCGTGGAAAAAGCGCAGGAACAAGTCAGCCAGGAAGAAGCCGAGGCCCTTCAAGAGAAGATGGCCAAGGGCAAGCTGACCATGGACGACTTCCTCAAACAGCTTCGCAGTGTGCGGAAGATGGGCTCGATGAAAACACTGCTCGGCATGTTGCCCGGCATCGGCTCGCAGCTCAAAGACATCGACATGGACGATGCCCAACTCAACCAGACCGAAGCGATGATCCAGTCGATGACCACGCACGAACGCAACAACCCCGATGCGCTCGATCATTCCCGCCGCCGTCGCGTGGCCAAAGGTTCCGGGGTGGAACCGAAGGACGTTTCGCAGTTGGTCAAGGGGTTCGACATGGTATCGAACATGACCAAGCAGATGTCCGGCATGAGTGGCCTGCAGCGCATGCGGGCCATGGGATCGATGGGCAAGCAAGACCTTGCCGCCATGGGCGGGCGCGGCGGCCCCAACTTCAAGGTGAAGCAACGCAGCAAGCGCAAGCGAAAAGATCGCAAGCGCAAGAGCCGCTGATGCACAATCAGGAATTCAGTTAACCAAGAATCAGGCCAACCAGTCGGTCGGCTTGGGTGCTCAATAGTACAGCCAGGGATGCCACGATCACCGTGCCCACCGAAACGATCGCCACCGGCTTCCACCTGGCGCCGCGACTGAGCATGGCCTTGAGTGCCACGAAGGTAACCGGCGCGCTCAGCAAACCCCACAGCAACCAGTACATTTCGCCCAGCTTCAGCAGCACCATGGCCACCATCACGGCTGTCACCAGTCGCAGGCGCAGGCGCGATGATCGCCGCCAACCGAAGCGGCCGATGCGCTCGGCGGGAATGAGCACGAGTTGCACGCCCACACAAGCCAGCAAGGCTGTCATCACGATGACCGCACAGGAAACCACTCCATGAACATCCAGCGCCGGCTGAAGGCTGAAGATCGATAACCCCATCGCCAACCCCGCTGAACCCACGGGGAACACCACATGCATAGCGGCATCAAGTGACTTGGCCATCGCGCGTTCGGCGGGGCTTTCCAGTTGTGTCCCATCCATGCGACCCGCCACGTCGCGCACCACCACACCAAGCCGACTTGCGCGACCCGATGGAGAAGCAGCTTCGGTTTTCTCAGCCAGGACTGCTTCCTCGATGGCTGTTTCGAACGCACTGGAACCGGTGAGATCGGTTTCCAGTACCACCGGACGATGCGCAGGCGTGGGGCCAACCCGCGGAAATTCGAGCGCATGACCACAGCGGCAGAACATCGTCCGCCCCGCCAACTGCGAAGACCACACATACGCCAACCCACAGCTTGGGCATTTCACGCCCGCCTGTCCTGTTGATGAAACAACCATCGACGACACCCCATGACGAAAGATATGCGGCCCACCACCGACGTGGCCACCGCCCTCGTTCGTATTATGTCTCACGGAATCCTCTTGTCCAGCGTGAATTAAGACGATTCAGTTAAGATTCGCAACCTTGGGAGCTGGCGGCGGGGTCTGAGGCAAGGTGGCGAACTGCTTCAACCGTTTCGCATCCCGACAGCGCGGCACCGCCAGCACCAGCCAGAAAAGGCCCACCAGCGAAATCACCGTGAACACCATCCCGATGATCGCCATGGTTGCAAAATAAATGTGCAGTTCACCCAGATAGAAGCGGCCACTGTGCACCCCGAAAATATGAAGACCTCGAAAGAGGGCCATAAGCAAATTGCCCCCAGCACCGATCAGCATCAGCAAACCCGGCCCCACCCAGCCCCGCACCACTGCGATCAGCGCAGCCAAACAGTACGCCAACAATAACACCACAGGAACAGCTTGCATCACCGCCATCATCGCGATGGAAGCAATTCCATGTTCATCGATCATCATGATTTACTCTCCGTTCTGAATGGCGGTCGTGACAGGTCCGCCGACCGCTCGACCCGCTCGCACAAAGTTGTTCGTCCGTTCTCGTCCAGTTCGATCAACGCACCACACAACCGCACATCGCCATCGGCCACATCAAACGGTGCAGGCATGGCAGTGGTCATGAATTGCAGGACGCGTTCTTTCTTTCGTCCAAGAATCGAATCGTACGGTCCCGTCATACCAAGGTCGGTGATGTACGCCGTACCACCATCCAGCACCTTTGCATCAGCCGTGGGAATATGCGTGTGCGTGCCCAGCACTGCTGCCACGCGCCCAGCCAGGTGATGACCCATCGCCACCTTTTCACTGGTCGCCTCGGCGTGCAGTTCCACAATCACCGGCACATCGGGTTTCAGCTCATCGAGTAACGCATCAACGCACGCAAACGGATCATCCGCCGCCAGCGTCGGCATGAACAACCTGCCCAACACCGTGATCACAATCACACTGTGTAACTCATCGCGACTGGTCACGCGTAACCATCGCCGCCCTGCTGCTGCCTGTGGCAAGTTCGCCGGTCGGGTGATACGGTCAAGTTCACCCAGCGTGGGAATGATGTCCTTCTGTCGGAAGCAGTGGTCACCGAGCGTTAACCCATCGATGTCATACTTCAACAATCGCTCATAAAGCTGTGGCGTAATGCCGCTGCCGCCGGCCACGTTCTCGGCGTTGGCAATCACCAGATCGACATTGAGCTCACGTCGCAGGCTCTTGACTTGTTGCTGGACCACGCGGCGGCCCGGTTGCCCCACGATGTCGCCGATAAAGAAAACTCGCATACCCACGGTTAGCTCCGTGAAGAAGTGGATCGCCTGTTCGACAATATCACAATCAACCTTGATGAGCGAGCGGCTCATCTGGCGGGCATACACCGGCTGTCGTATCATTCGAAATTCCCCACCATGCAGGAGTCACCCATGCGAGCCGTACTCACCGGTCAGGTTGGAATCGACAAGAAACAATACCTTGAAGCCGTCGCAGAAGTGACCACCGAGGCGGGTGAATCCCTCGAACTGTATCACGTGGGCGATCGCATGTACGCCGAAGCCCCAGACGTACGGCCCGGCGCGATTCTCGATCTGCCGCTCGGTCGACTGCATACGCTGCGACGCAGTGTGTTCAAAGACATCATCACCGAGTCGGCAAACAAGAAGAACATGCTGGTCAACACGCACGCCACATTCCGCTGGCGGCACGGTCTGTTCCGCGCGTTCGACTTCGACCAGATGGAAAAGCTCAAGGCCGACCTGTTCATCTGCCTGGTCGATAACGCCGAAGCGACCTGGCATCGCCTGCACGCCGAACACACCCTCGACGCCACGCTGAAAGACATCATGGTCTGGCGTGAAGAAGAGATCATGGCGACCGAGTTGCTCGCACAGGCGATGGGGTGCGGGAATCAGTTCTACGTGTTGTCGCGCGGGCGTGATGCGCTCACCGACCAAACCTGCGCTCGACTGGTCCTACGGCCAGACATGAAAAAGGTCTACCCCTCCTTCCCCATGAGCCACGTGGTCGACATGCCGGATGTGTTGGCGGAAATCAACGAGTTCCGCGCCGAGTTGGCCAAGCACTTCATCACGTTCGACCCCGGTGATGTGGATGAGAAGTTGATGCTCGACAGTGCGCTCGATGCAATGGCCAACGGCAAGGATTTCATCGACAGCCGCGCTCTCATGGCCGACGGCACCGAAGAAACCTTCCGCCTGCCGGTGAAACAGGTCCTCGATTGTGCCGGAGATATCGATGGCCAAATCTACGCCCGCGACTTCATGCTCATCGACCAGTCGGACATGATCATCAGCCTGGTACCCGAACTTGAGAACGGCACGCCAGGATTGAGCAGCGGGGTCGAACGCGAACTGCAGCACGCCTTCGAAGGGGCGAAGCAAGTGTACGTGGTGTGGAAGCCGAAGAAAAACCCCAGCCCGTTCATCACTGAAACGGCGACCAAGGTGTTCAAAAGCACGGAAGAAGCCCTGAAATACTTCACCGATGAGGGCATGCTGGCACCGAAGACAGGGTTGTTTGGATGATCGCCCGACCGGAATTGCGTCTTTCGTATTGCTGATTGCGTATGTCAGATACGCAATCAGCAATTAGCTATCATCAATTCCCCACCCCCTTGAATCCCACAACCACTTTGGCACAATGACCTGCTCACCAGCCATAAAGGAGCAGACCATGGCATTGATCGGTGCGCAGATGTTTACCCTGCGTGATTCGTGTAAGGATTCGGCCGGTATCGCCTCCAGTTGTGCCCGCGTGAAGAAGATGGGTTACGACGGCATCCAGGGCTCGGCCGCCTACTTCAACGAAATCGAAGCGGAAGAACTGAAGAAGATTCTCGATGGCGAAGGCCTCGTGTGTGCCGCCACGCACCGCAGCCTCGATGCCATGCGCGATGAACCGCAAAAAGAAATCGACTGGCACAACACCGTCGGCTGCAAGTACACCGCCATCGGCGGCACGCTGTTCGGCCAGGAAACCACCGTCGATGACTGGAAACAATTCTCCGTCGACTTCAGCGCCGCCACCAGGAAGTTGGCCGACGGCGGCATCAAGGCCGGCTACCACAACCACAGCCATGAGTTCGCCGACCTCGGCGGTGGCGAAACACCCATGAGCGTGATGCTGGCCAACTTCGATCCGCACGTCTGGCTCGAGATCGACGTCTACTGGGTCGCACATGGTTTGGGGGATCCCGCTGAGTGGATCATGAAGGTGGCCAACAGCGGTGCCGGCCGCATTCCCTGCGTGCATTACAAAGATGGCACCGTCAGCGCCAAGCGTGAACACAAGATGATGCCCATCGGCGAAGGTAACCTGAACTGGGCCGCCATCAACAAAGCCGTGGCCGATGCGGGTGTGGAATGGTTGCTGGTCGAACGCGATGCCGGCGATCACGATCCGTTCGACGCACTGGAGATCAGTATCAACAACATGCGCGAGATGGGACTGTAAACATTGCCGATTTTCGGTTGACGATTTACGATTGTGTGCGAGGTCGTTGCGGCCTCGCACATTTTCTTTTGAGGGTAAGGCCATGTCTATGCTTCAGCGTTTGGTGATGACGGTTGTTCTGTTGGCAGTGGTTTCGTCCGCGCATGCGAAACCGCCGATGCGTGAGTTCTTCATCCCCCGGCTGGATAACCTGACCATCGACGGCAACGCCAGCGATTGGGGCGATGCAGGTTTTCAAGTGAATGTCATGGTGCCACGCAAGGAGAAGGCGGTGGCGCAGTCCGACTTCGACCCACGTCTGCGCCTCGCGTGGAACGACAAGGGCTTGCTGGTGGCAGCCATCGTCACGGACGACTTGGCAGCCGAATCACCTGAAGAAGCACCCTGGGCGTGGGATTCGGTGGAATTCTTCCTCGCCGGGGGATGGGAGTCGAAACAGTACTACCAGTTGATCATCACGCCGGGCATCGATGCTGAAGCGGGCGGCTTTAAGCTGGATGTACACGACAAGCGCGATGATAAGACCATCCCCATCAAGGCAGAGGCAAAGGCGACCCAGACTAAGTCGGGTTACATCCTTGAAGCCCTGTTGCCCTGGGATGCGATCGGTGTGTCGCCCGCCAAAGGTGTGAAGGTCGCCTTCAACGCCCAGGTGAATGACCGCGACCTTCGTTCGGGTGGGAAGCGATACGAAACCACGTGGTTCCCGGCCGGTTGGGCAGGTAATGGGCCGCAGCATATGTATCGACTGCATCTGTCTGACCAGCGCAGTGGCGCTTTCAATCATGCCGCCACTCACCGGCTCAGCCAATCGATGGCGTCTGTCCGCGTCACGGCGATCAGCGCGTTTCCCATGAAACAGAAACTGGTGGCCACGAGCCGCGGTGAGGAAATCGCATCAACGGGAACGACCTCGCGATCGGCAAGCATGGTTATTCCGGTAACGCGTGTGCCTGTGGGACAAGTCGTCAGCATCCGCTATGGCAATGGCATCCTTCATGAGTTCGCCATGCCCGACACGGTGGACAAGCGGCGTCAGGAAGTACTTCACGCGCGGCTGCACGTTCACCCCATCTTCGATGGTGAAGGCTTCCCCGGCATCACCTTCGAAACACCCGGGTGGATCGAAACGCTGCTCGGTGAATACACCGTGACCACCACGCACTACAACGGCCAACTGGAGAAGGTGGAGAAGCCAACCAAACCCGGCCGGTACATCGCGCACATGCACATCACGGCGGAGGGCATCGAACCGATCGATCGCTTCGTCACGGTGTGCCGGGTGAAGAAGATTGTTGATGACTGGACACCGCACGGCGACTGGGCCACCCTCGCCCTGCCCAAACAGTACGGCTTCGACCCCGCGGTACTCACCGAACAACGCAAGGTGATGAACAGCTACGCACAATGGCGAATGGCCGATGAACTGGAGCATGAAGCACACGGGGCTGAACTCGTGGCTGCGCTGCTCGAGACCAAGCCCGGTGCTGACACCATGGATGGTTGGGACGCCGGCCTGCTGTCGGAAGAAACCATCTTCAAACTGGAGAAGAAGCTCGGCCTGGTCGAGCATCGCTACATCACCAACCTGCCCGCGGATTACGAGGCTGATAAGGTCAAACGGTGGCCGCTCATCATCTTCCTGCACGGCTCGGGGGAACGCGGCACCGACATCAAACGCGTCGGCAAGCACGGGCCGCCCATGCTTGCACGCAAGGGCAAACTGCAACAGTTCATCGTCATCAGCCCGCAATGCGATCCGGGTAAATGGTGGACGCCCTTCAAGGTGATCGACATTCTGGACGAGGTGCTGGCTAAGTATCGCATTGATGCCGATCGTGTTTACCTGACCGGTTTGTCAATGGGTGGCTACGGTACGTGGCACACCGCGTCTTATGCGCCGGAGCGTTTCGCCGCGGCGGCGCCGATCTGCGGGGGCGGTCCGCCTCACAAGGCGCATCGCATGAAGGGCGTACCAACCTGGTGCTTCCACGGCGATGCGGATAAGGCAGTGCCGATCAGTCGCAGCGATGAGATGGTCAACGCCCTCACCAAGGCCGGCGGCAAGGTGAAGTACACCGTCTACCCGGGTGTGGGGCATGACTCATGGACCGAATCGTACGACAACGATCTTCTGTACCAGTGGTTCCTCGCGAACAAGCGCGGGGCACCGATCGTGATGCCGGATGAGTTAGAATAACCGTGGACAAGGTGCATGTTCATTGCGTGTGTGGTGCGGCGTACGCGTGGTCGACGGAACACGCCAACTGCGGGTTCAAGTGCACGTGCGGTCGCTTCATGCGTCTGCCGGGACAAGCGCCGTCGCATGACATCACCGTCGAACCCCATGAAGACACAGCACCCCAGCGGCGTGTCTGCCAAGTGTGCCTGGCGCTGTTGCCGGTGGACGATGTGGTGTGCATCCATTGCGGGTTCAACTTCGCCGAGGGACGACGCGTTCACGTCCATAAGGACCGCGTGAAGGATGAGCGTGAACTGGCGCTGGAAGCTGAGGCACGACGCGATAACAAGCGCCGCCTCATTGCATCCATCGTGCTGGGTAGTCTCGCGTGGGTGTGGATGATTCTCGCCCGTCCGATGATGGATGATGCGACCATCTTCGCTGCGCTGGGCATCTCGCTTGGCTGGTTGGTCGTGGGAACAGGCATCATGCTCATCAGCATGCACCTCGCCTCACGGTGGATTGATGTCCAGCTTGATGACCTGCTCCCCCTCGCGGTGAAACTGGCAGCCGTGTTCTTTGTGGTGCATGTGGTTCGCGTGCAAGCCTTCCAGACCGTCGGCCTGGCCGAGATATACCAAAACATGGACAGCAGCAACGTGGTGGGCGGCATGGGCACGGCGATTTACATCGTCATGAGTCTGATCATCTGTGGCGTGGTCGTGCCCACCATCATCATGCTCGTTCTGTTTCAATACCTGTTCGGCATGAGCATGCTGGACGGCATCACCGCGTGGTTGTTTTGCTTCCTGACCAATACCGGCATCACTCTCTGCCTGAAACTCGGCGGCTGGCCGGGTTAAGCTTTGAACTCCTCTCCCCTTGAGGGGAGAGGCTGGGTGAGAGGTGAGACACAAATACTCCCATGATCTCTACCCTCACCCCAACCCTCTCCCTGCAAGGGAGAGGGGGAAGATGCCTTACTTCTCCAACTGCTCACGCTCCAGGATCGACAGCGGAAACGGCCCAAGGTTCAGCCCTTCAGGCAGCGGCTCGATACGGCTGGAATATTCATCATCCAAACGATTCACCACCAGGCCTTGCCCGATCAGTTCACGTTCGGATTGATCGGCCTTGTCACCGAACTTCGCCTGGTTGTCGTCCAGCGCTTTGCGTAAGCGTTCCAGTTCACCCGCGTGCGCCGGATCGGCAACAAGATTCTTCACCATGTCCGGATCGTTGACCGCATCGTACAACTCTTCGGCGGGCTTGCTCTCGGCAAGGAATAACGCCGCGCTGTCGGTGAGTTTACCTTCTGAGTTGAGCTGCCGGGCAATTTGCGTCGTGTTCTGCCGTTCCATGTAAAAGTTACGCTGCATCCACGGCAGTTCAGGATGATAGTTGCGGATGTAATGCCAACGCTTATCCCGCGCACTGCGGGTGCGGTCGAACGCTTCATCCATGCGATCGCGGCCGTGGAACACATACTCGCGCTCGGCCACCTTCGCATCTCCGAAGAACACCTGACCGTGATAATCATCCGGTACCGGCACGCCGGCCAGCGACAGGAACGTCGGCCCGAAGTCCACCCAACTCACCAGTTTATCACTGCTGCTTCCGGGAATCACACCAGGCCCACGCATAAGGCACGACAGATGCACACCCGCATCGTAACACCAACGCTTCTCACGGATCAGCCCGCGGCCATGGTCGGTGATGTAGATCACATACGTGTTGTCCTTGTATGGCGAAGCCTCCAACGCATCGAGTACATTGCCCACCTGCATGTCCATCAGCGTCAACGCATCGTAGAACCGGGCGATGTCTTCACGCACTCCCTGGGTGTCCGGCAGATACGCAGGCACCCTCACGCTGGCCGGATCGCAGCGCGGTACGTCAGGGGTTTTTTCCAGCAGTTCTTCGCGATACAAACACGCACCGCCGTGACCGCCCGCGCCACCCTTCGCTGCTTCCCACATGGTGGATTCGTGTGTCACGCTAAAGTTCTTGAACAAGAAGAACGGCCGATCACCGAGTTCACCGTTGGCCAACTTGCCTTCCCAGTCATCCTTGTCCTCGCGGAAATCCTCAGCAGGCTCGAAGTTGAAGTCCAGCTTCGTCGGCCAACTCACGTAATAACCTGCATCACGCAATTCGTGCGTGAACAGGCGCGGCGGATTGATCAACGTGGATCGCATGTGATGCGAACCCATCGACCACGCATACTTACCCATCACCAACGTGCTACGACTCGGCGCGCACACCGGCGAGGTACTGAATGCATTGTCGTAACGGCAACCTTCTGCGGCCAGACGATCCAGGTTCGGCGTATTCGCCACCGCATCGCCATAGCAACCGGCGTAACGACCTGCATCTTCACCAACCAATAGAATAAAGTTCGGGCGATCAGACATCGTGGGTTCCTGTGTAAGTCAATCCGCATTTTGGGAAAGACTCCACGTATAGGAACTAAATAGCAGATGTGCAAATGAGGAAGATGTACGATCTATGATCGACGATCTTCGATCTGGCATGCGCCGTTATGCGGATCTCAGATCTTACATCGAAGATCGTCGATCTTACATCCTCCCCATCCGCACGAAGGTCGCGGACGACCATCGTGCGGCTTAGGCGCTTTCCTTCTTCTGCTCGCAGCGGAGATCGGCCAGGCCTTTGTGACCGGCGAGTGCTTCCTCATCGATGATGTAACGCATGCCCTGATTATCGTGGTCGGGCAGGTCGTACATCATGTCGAGCATCACTTCTTCCATCACCGCACGCAGGGCACGAGCACCCGTTTCGCGTTCGATCGCTTTGATTGCGATCTTGCTCAACGCCTGATCGGTGAATTCCAACTCTGCACCTTCCATGCCGAAGAAGTATTGATACTGCTTGACCAGCGCGTTCTTCGGCTCAGTGAGAATCTGAACCAGCGCTTCTTCCGTCAACGGCATCAGCGGCGTGAGAATCGGCAAGCGGCCCACCAACTCGGGAATCAACCCAAACTCCAACACATCTTCCGGCATCACTTGGGCGAGCGCTTCAGCATTCGACTCAATCGATGCATGATCCGCTTTTTCACTGGCGAAGCCGATGCGCCGCGTGCCCAGGCGCTGTCGCACGATGTCGGCAATCCCGTCAAACGCGCCGCCGCAGATGAACAGGATGTTGCTCGTGTCCATCTGAATGTACTGCTGCTCGGGATGCTT
>JANQFT010000094.1 GCA_028277685.1 Phycisphaeraceae bacterium | reverse complement strand
CCGCTTTCCGCACGGCCGGTTGACTGATATCCGCATTCTCCGCAATCGCCTGTTGTACATCGGCCTGCGATGCAGCGTCGCTCAAGGTGGTCGCGGGATCGACCTGGACGGCCTGGAAGTGGGTGAGATCGCCGGCAATGTGGTCGAGCGCACCGCCGGTCAAGGCATCAATGTGGTGGGTGGACACTTTGATACCGACTTGCCGCTTATCCGCATCCGCATCCACCACAACCAGGTGCGCGATACGTTGCTTCATAAGACCGATTTCGGCGGTATCGAGTTCTGGGGCGTGGGGCCGGCTTACGTCTACAACAACATCTCAATCAATCCCCTCGGCCTGGTCGCGCACCGAGGCAACTACCACAAGAACCAGGCCTACTACTTCGACCATGGGGCCAAGGGTTACCTGTTCAACAACATCGGTTGGTCCGCGAAGCCCCCCGACACGAATGATGACATACGCGGTCAGTACTTCTTCCACGAAATTCGTAACCGTTGGAACCAAGCTTTCCATAACACCGGGCTGAACTTCCGGGCGGCGCACTCGCACGCAAGCCGGCATGGCAGCCAGCAACACTACCTGGCGAACCTGTTCATCAACTGCCACTCGGGCAGCAGCCACTGGACCCTGGCCGAGGCGGCGGAGATCGGCATTGCCCGGAATATTTACGCTGGTGAATTCGGCAATGTTTACAACCGGTGGAAAGGCAGCACCTTCTACAGCCCCGATCAGTATCGCCAGCATGTTGCGCCGCTGACCAATCACGTCACCAAGCAATTCGGCTGGGCCACGCAGGATATGCCGATTCGTGATGCGAAGACGCATGACTTTCGTCTGACCAACAATTCAGCCGCGATCGACCGCGGTGTGAAAGTGTTTGTGCCTTGGGCGCTGACCGGCACGGTCGGTGAATGGCACTTCCGCCTGCACCCGCGCGACCCCAACACCGTGCTGGGTTACGATGCATACATTCAACCCTATCACCATCACCATAGCGCGATGCGCATTGGCACGACCGACATTCCCGAGAACAACCTGGTGGGCAGCCGTTTCACCGCCAAGCAGTACACCACGGGGCCGCTGGAAGACTGGGTTCCCGGAGCGGTGGTGTTCGACGGCAAGCAGCACTTTGCCATCGCGCACAAGCAACTCGTGCGCGACTTCATCCTCAAGAGGCGACAAGGGAAAAAGACGACCCAGGTCACGATACCCGGCACGGATCGCAAGACGGTGCGGATGACCGACAACAACTTCCTGATCGAAGCGGTACTGCGGATGGACAGGGATAAGTTCGGTGGCACCATCGCCGGCAAGCACACCCGTGACGCTGGTTACGCCCTGCAAGTCAACGACGCTGGTCAACTGGCTTTGCGGGTGATCGCCGCTGGCAAGACGGCCACACTCACATCGCGCGCACCGATTAACGATGGACGTTGGCATCACGTGTTGGCCGAAGTCGATCGCAAGCAGCGCGTAATGAGGATTTACATCGATGGTGCGGATGCCACGGGTCAGCAGGACGGTTTGCTTCCTGAAACCAATGTTTCACTCGACAACGAGGCAGACTTCACCGTCGGCCAGGAATTCACCGGCGCCATGGACTACCTGCGTGTCTGTCGCGGCACCCTGGCTGATTCACAGACGACCATCGATGAATTGATGGCCTGGCAATTCAACGGACCAGCCTTCCGCGATTTCGTCGGCCGCGCACCAACCGGGGGTGTGCGCGATGCCGGCGCGATAGAGCATCCCACCATCATTGGGCGTCAAGTGGTGAAGTTCACGCCACCCAAAGCAATTGCCAAGGTCGCACCTGCCAAGGGTGATGAATTGAGGACGGGTGCAGACCGCACAGTCAAAACGCTGGGTTGGGGTGTCGTGTCCGTCCCCAAACAGATCGCAGTGGGTCAGGTACTTGATGTTCAAGTCGCCTTCGCCACCGAGACGATTGGCAAACCACACATCCTGCGTATCGACCTGCACGCGTTTGTGGGGTCAAAACGTATTCCCGGGCACGGTCGCGCGCACCCGATCAAGATCACGCCGGGATCGACCAAGCCCTATTCGGCGGAGTTGACCCTGCGTCCGCGCAAGGGAATGACCCAAATCGTCGCGGTCATCTATGCCTCGCCTGATGGAAATTACGCGGGCAACACCGTTTCCACGGAGGTGGCGATTCCGGTTACGGCAGTGCCCTCATCAGGGGGCAACAAAGCCGACGGCGAGGCCAAGGCGGATACTCAGGTGAAACAGTTCAAATGGGGCACGATCACAGTGCCGAAAAAGATCGCCGTGGGGCAGAAGATGCCTGTGATCGTTACGTTTAAAGATGGGGCGATGACCCAGCCTGGGAGCTTGCGCATCGATCTGCACTGGTGGAAAGGGCGAAACCGCGCAGGGGTGCTTACCGGCGCCCGTCATCCCAATCCTCAGGGCGGTGAATCAGTCACCAAGATGTTCACCATTCCGGATAAACCGGGAATCTCCGCGATCGCGGCGGTCGTTTACGTCAGTCCTGACGGTTCATACAACAAGAGATTCATTTCTGGATCAGCCGGCGGCATCAACATCATCCCCGCGGATCAACTTAAGAAGCCCTCGGAAACAACCGGCAAGACAGGAGCAACCAAGCCTGCGCCCGAAGCATCCAACCGGGTAAAAACGCAAAAGACCGACTGGAGTACGCTCTCGATCACCAAGAGCCCTACCGTGGGCCAGGTGGCAGAGGTGACGGTAACGCTGGCCGACGGCGTGGTCACCGAGGCAACGATGCTGACGGTCGATATGCACTGGTGGCGAGGCCGCTACCGCGCGGGCGTATTGGGACGGTTTGGCCAGAAGAAGATTCAGCCTGGTCAGACGGGACCGTTTGCATTCAGGAAAACCGTGCCGGACAAAGACGGCATCGCTGCAATCGCCGGCGTTGTTTCGCTCAGCCCGAGTGGTGCGTGGAACGAGAGAACGCATTCAAGCGAAATCGGTGCAAGCGTTAACCGCAAGCTGGCGGACAAGCCATAGGCATCTTATGTAAGCGCGATCAGGTGGTTCTGTGTTCATTAACCTTGTTACAGGCGCACAGGAATGATTTGTTGTGCGGATCATGGAATTTGCACATGAACACGCGTTTTGTCTTTCTGCCTTGCCTGTATGTCTTGGCTCTGTTCACGGCTTTTGTCGGCGTGGCGGGTGCGCAAAGTACGACACCCCACGCTATCGATCTGGACAAACCACAAACCATCGCCTTCTTCGGCGACAGCATCACTCACAGTGGGGCGTATCACCAGCTGTTTCAGTTATTCCTGGTAACGCG
>JANQFT010000005.1 GCA_028277685.1 Phycisphaeraceae bacterium | reverse complement strand
CAGGTAGCTCAGTTGGTAGAGCACGGCACTGAAAATGCCGGTGTCGGCGGTTCAAATCCGCCCCTGCCCATTGAATAAGCCCCGCGAATGGTGCATTCGCGGGGCTTGTTGGTTGGTTGCCTATTTCGAGTTGCTGATTGCGAATGTGACATACGCAATCAGCAATACGCCATTTCCTTACGGCCTTGCCACCCCCAGTCGGTCGTACATTTCCGGGGGGGCGTCGGCTTCGGCCATCAGTTTGGTCATCTTGTCGATCATCATCTGTTCCACGGCCGCGTCTTCGATCGTGTTGTTCTCGTGCGGGTCTTCCTGGAGATCGAACAGGCGATGGGTAATCTCATCGGCGGGTTCGGTGGCATCGTGGCCGAGGCGCAACACCTGTGAACCCTTGGTGAAACTGAACGGGCCGGCCAGTTCCATGGGGGTTTCGCCACGGAACTTGAAGCCCCGCATGGCACAAGGCATGAGGGTGTGGTTGTAAGTCGAGCCTTTCATCACGGGTTGGCGCATGTACTTGTAACGGCTGTCGACCACGTTCACGTGTTGGTTGTGGTAACCGTAGATCAGGCACTCGCGCAGTTCGGTGTCGTCGGCAATCGCAGGGGCAAGGTTCTTGCCCAGCATGTCTTTGGTGGGCTGCATGCCGAAGAAATCGAGCAGGGTTGGACCGAGGTCGATGGAGGGTTGGATCAGCGCGTTGCGGCGCTGGCCGGCGGTGTCGGGTTGACGCGGGTCCCACACGAAGAACGGCGTGTGCGCGATCTCGTCATACAGCGGCGGCCAGTTCTTCGCCCAGCACTGGTGTTCGCCGAGCATGAAACCATGGTCGGTGCAGACGATGAGCATGGTGTCGTTCCACATGTTGTGACGATCCATGGCATCGAGAATGCGACCAAGATTGTGATCGCACATCGTCACCAGCGCGGCGTATGCGTTGCGAGCCTTTTCCACTTCGTGCGGTTCTTCGGTCACTTCGCGGTAGGCTGGCCAATCGAACAGTGGGGTGCTGTCATCCTTGGGATAGAACTCTTTGTAACTGTCGGGCGTGGAGAACGGTTCGTGGGGATCGAAGCATTCAATCTGGATGAACCAGTTACCTTCGGCATGGTTACGATCGATGAACTTCACGCCGGCGTCGAATGTTTGGGTCTGCGGGAAGTCGGGTTCTTCCTTGATGAACATGCGATTGACCCAGTCACTGCGCTGGCCCTTACCGTTGATGTTCTCAGGGATATCCGGCTCGGCGACGTGACCGATGAACGGATCACCTTCCTGCCCGCGGAAGAATTCCCAACTGGAGTATCGGCCGTGGTAGGTCGAGCCGCCGTCTTCCCAGTAGTGATAGTGGTCGGAAGACAGGTGCGTGTACGTGCCGTTCTTTTTCAGCATTTCGGGGACGGAATCGTCGAATGGCTCAAGCGGTCCCCAACCGCAGTGCAGGAAGTTGGGTCGGCCGGTGTGAATATCGCGCCGGGCTGGCATGCAGGGCATGGAGCAGACGTAACTGCGATCGAAGGTGACGGTTCGCTCGGCCAGTCGAGCGAAGTTCGGCGCCTTGATGAAGGTGTCGGGGTTGTACGGCGGCAGCATGTGCCGGTTGAGCGAATCGAACATCACCATGATCGCGCGCATCGGTCGGGTTCCTTATGTAGAGAAAAATGGGCCGAACCAACCATAGCGACCATGCGGGGGAAGATGCAAGCAGTATGATATGGGCCACATCAGCAGATCAGGAGTCAACGGTGAACCTTGAGCAACACACCATTGAAAGCGTGTACGGCCAATACCATCGGTCGGCGTGGCTACTGCGTGGGCCGGCGGGGCAGGCGCATCCGTTGTGTGTGTTTCTGGATGGCGAGCATTACCTGAACGACGTGAATGCAGCGGAATTACTGGCTGATGCGATGGCCAACGGCACGTTGCCGCGCATGACGTGCGTGTTCGTTTCGCATGTGGATGCGGCAGCCCGCCATGTCGACTTCACACGGAGCGATCCTTATTCACGGTACATCGCCGAAGACGTGGTGAACTGGGCACAACAACTGGTGCCGGGCGTGACCGCGAAGGGCAACATCATCTGCGGATTGAGCCTGAGCGGCCTGGCCAGCGCGTATCTGTTGATGATGTATCCCAAAGTGTTTTCCGCAGCCCTCAGCCAGAGTGGCGCGTTTTGGTGGGAGTTCGATGACCTGGCGAACCGGGCGCGATCGATCGGGATCAACGGCCGGATTTGGCTGAGCGTGGGTGATGAAGAAACTGAAACCGGCGTGACCCATCCGCCCAGCAACATGGTGCAGAACATGTGTCAGTTGGATGGCGTGGCGAACGCGGTGAGCCTGTTCCGCGAACTCGGCGCCCAAGTGCAAGATCCGGTGTTCAATGGCGGCCATTCACCGCAGGCATGGCAGGCTGAACTGATCGATGCGTTGGCATGGTTGGTGGACGAAACGAAAGCCGCCCCGACAAGTTAATGTCGAGGCGACTCTTCCGGGGTTTCCGGTTGGGATGGGTGTCAGCTCACGCAGCTTGCCAGGTTCGGGTTAGAACTGTTGCGTGCGCCTCTGGGTGAGCGCCGCATCCGGCAGACTTTGTGTGAGTGAAGTCGGCAAAGGGCCAGCCGACGTGACGATGATCATGCCCTGGTGGTCGTGATGACCTTCTGGATCGAGCCTGATGCCGCGCGAATCGCGGGCGGTGCAAACGGCCAGGGCAAGCAACTCATCATCATTCATCAAACAACGGATCTCCTGCGAGGCGGCTTGGTGGGGCCGAACGTCGGAGACGGTGGATCGAATCTGGCTTGGGTGGTCGGTGCGACGCGTTGCGATCGGCGTCGGCTCTGTTCATCCGGTGGCGAGCTTACCAAGGTCTTGGCGAATGGCGTGCCAACCCCAGCAGAAGGGATCGGAATGATGAATCATGGGGCAAATACTCACGGTATTTCCCTGCGAAAACGGGGCACTTTCCGGTTATGCCGGTTGTGGTGGTCATCACGCGATGTGGCCTGGGTACAGCGCGATGTGTGGTGACACGACGGCAGGGTATACCACCCGCAACGCCCGATATTTGACGGTATCGCTGGCTCTCGCTACCTTCACATAACGTCCATAGGGGACACGAAGAGGCTAATCAGCACATCAACGGTTGGGTGGAAGCGCGGTCGAGGCAATCCGCGTTTCACACATCACAAGAAACTGGATCAGAACATCCCAGTTACCGTGACCCGGACAAGTAAAGGAGACGGTCAGCATGAATCGACTGAGCCTTACCCTCATTGTGGCCGCGATCGTCTGTATGGTCGGCCTGAACATCGCGCAGGCTGCGGATGACAAGCGCGTGTCCATCACTGCCGGCAAAGTGCCCGCTTCGTCCCTCACCATGGATGAGTGGATCGAACAAACTAAGAACCCCACCGACTGGTGGAGTTGGGGTGCGGATTTGCGTCTGCGCACCATCTACATGAACAACGCCACATCGCTGAACCATGAGAGCGCCACCAACGAGCGTAACTTCCAACGTTACCGTGCCCGCTGGTGGAGCAAGTTCGACCTGATGAAGATGACCGACACTGACAGTGACATCGGGCTGGATATGAACATCCGCCTCACCTGGGAAGGTCGCACCTACATGTACCCGGATCGCCCGGGCGGTGGGTATGCGTTCCAGGAATGGTATCCGGGTACGACGGCGGTCGATCACCTGAACTTCAAGGTGACGAACCTGCTCGACCTGCCGCTCACGCTGACGGTGGGCCGTCAGGATCTGATTCTGGGTAACGGTTGGCTGGTGCTGGATGGCACGCCGCTCGATGGCAGCAAGACCATCTTCTTTGACGCCATCCGCGCCAACTGGAAACCCAACGAAACGAACATCATCGACTTCATCTTCCTGAACAACAGCGGCCAGGACGATGGCCTGTTCAGCCCCATCAACGACATCGATGAAGACCTGACCGAACAGGATGAACGCGGTGTGATTCTCTATTGGACCAACAAGGATATCGAGAACACCGAGCTCAACGGCTACTTCATGTACAAGAACAACGAGCCGGTGAGCAATCGCATGAACGCCCGCCTGATCAAGGTGAACGGCGTGGTGGCTCCGTGGCGCGGTGATGACGGTGAAATCTTCTGCGTGGGTGCACGTGGTGTGCATGATTTCAACGATAACTGGAAACTGCGGGCGGAAGGCGCGTATCAGTTCGGTAGCAAGGCGCGGAACAACGGCCAGGGCACGGCGGTGGCTGGCGACCTGAACGCGTTTGGCTTCAACAGCCGTCTGACTTACTCGTTCAACGATGAATACAAGACACAGATTCGCGGCAGCTATGAATACCTGTCCGGCGATGACCCCGACACCTCCGACGATGAACAGTGGGATCCCATGTGGGCGCGTTGGCCCCAGTTCAGTGAACTGTACGTTTACACTTACGGTATGGAAACGCGCATCGCTGAAATAACCAACCTGCATCGCCTGGCGCTTGGTGTTTCGACCCATCCGATCGAGCGCGTTGAAGTGTGTGCCGACTATCACCTGATGTTTGCCGATGACAACGCAATGAAAAATGCCCCGGCGAACTTCTCCCGCAGTGGCAAGACGCGTGGTCACCTGTTGGCCGGTCTGATGCGGTACAAGATCAACCCGCACATGTATGGCCACGTCGTAGCGGAACTGTTCGTGCCCGGCAACTACTACACCAACCCCGCGGATGAATCGGCCACATTCCTCCGCGCAGAACTGACGCTGAACTGGTAATCCGCCACGTTTACCGGCCACGGCGCAGCCGCACCTGTCAGACAAGAATCGAATCTCCCTAAGCCCACCCATTGCCATGGGTGGGCTTTTTTTGGATCATCTGCACACCGCACGATGATCGACCCTACAAGTGAGTCTGCCATGCCCGTGACCAGCCAATCCTACGGAAC
>JANQFT010000619.1 GCA_028277685.1 Phycisphaeraceae bacterium | reverse complement strand
ACGATCACCCGAAAAATATCGAATGGCAGATGGATGAAATCCTTGGGCACTTTGGTACTGACTATGCAGACATCTACATCGCCCACCGCGATAACGAAGATGTGCCGGTGAGTGAATGGATTGATGCGTTCAATGCGGAAGTCGACCGCGGCCGGGTGAAAGTGTTCGGCGGATCAAACTGGTCGATCGAGCGCTTCAACGAAGCCAACGCATACGCCAAGGCCAACGGCAAGCAAGGCATGACGATTCTGAATAACAACCTGGCGCTGGCAGAAATGGTGAACCCGGTGTGGGGCGGTTGCCTGCACGTGTCGGATCAGAAGAGCCGCCAGTGGTTGGAAGACACGCAAACCGTTCACATGGCGTGGTCAAGTACGGCACGTGCGTTCTTCACCGATCGCAGCGCCCCCGGGAAAACGGATGATGAGTCATTAGCACATTGCTGGTACAGCGAAGCGAACTTCAAGCGCAAAGCACGGGCGGAAGAATTGGCAACAAAGAAAGGATGCAAGCCCATCAGTATCGCCGCGGCATGGGTATTGTGTCAGCCATTCCCAAGTTTCGCATTAGTTGGCCCGGAAACACCGACAGAAATGGTGACGGTGTTGCCCTCGCTTGATATCACGCTCACGCCGGATGAAATCAAGTGGCTCGCGATGGATGATTAATTTGCATCTTTCGGTATCACTTTTTGTGTGAAGTCAAGCGGTTTTCCCTTGACGCGCAGTCAAGTGTGCTTGCCCTGCTAACTGTCTATTGACACACTGCGCGCCGGACCTTAGTTTCCACACATACCCCGCACGTGACGGAGCACAGCGGGAGAATGAATGTGATGTCTTACTGGTTCGGTGGAACCATGGCAGCTGTGCCCGGTCTTGGCTGAAAGACCGCTATAAGAGTTTGGCTGATGGCTAGTCCCGACCCCGCCCTGTGGCGGGATATGTTGGCATTTATGCGTCGAGAACACGCACCGATCTGTCGCCACTGGTTCGAAGAACTCGAACCGGTCTGGCTCGACGGCGGGCTGCTGCAAATCCGCGTGAACAACACGGTGCAACAGAACTACCTGCGCCGCCAATGCAGTGATGCGTTCAATGAAGCAGCGCAAACGGCCAGTGGTGCGCTGATCGCGGTAGAATTCGTGAATGGTGTGGGGACGCCTCCTCCAACAAACACCAACGAGGAAACAAACATCGCCCCCGAACCGGTCGTGCCGCCACAACCAGTCGCACGATCAGAAAACAGCGGTATTTTTAGTGATGAGCTATTGCTCAGCCCCGACTACACGTTCGACAACTTCGTAACTGGTCCCGGCAATCGCCTTGCATGTGCCGCGGCCACAGCGGTGGGTCAACAGCCGGCCAAAGCATACAACCCGTTGTTCATCCACGGCGGTGTGGGCCTGGGCAAAACGCATCTGTTGCAGGCGATCTGCCAGACAATTCTGCAAGGCAATCCCACAGCCGACATCTGCTATCTCAGCTGCGATACGTTCATGAATCACTTCCTTGAAGCGGTACAGAACGGGCAGATGCACGACTTCCGCCATCGCTATCGCCACGTAGATTTGCTGATCATTGATGACATCCACTTCCTGGCAAACCGCGACCGCACGCAGGAAGAATTCTTTCACACGTTCAACACGCTCTACCAATCGGGCCGACAGATCGTGCTTAGCAGTGATTCACCACCGAATGAAATTCCACAGTTGGAAGAACGATTGGTTTCACGCTTCAACTGGGGATTGGTCACGCGCGTGGATGCACCCTGTTACGAAACGCGCGTGGCGATCGTACAAAAGAAGGCATCGCTGCGTGGTTTGAAGTTGCCGGACGATGTAGTCGCTTACATCGCAGGTAAAATCGAATCGAACACGCGCGAACTTGAAGGCGCCATCACTAAAGCGCAAAGCCTCGCGATGCTGAACAACACACCCATCACGCT
>JANQFT010000529.1 GCA_028277685.1 Phycisphaeraceae bacterium | reverse complement strand
CCTGATGAGCAGCAGCGTGGTGCTGGGCGCCAGCGGGGCGACGGCCGCGGTGACCGGGGCGTATCTGGCGCTGTTCCCCAGCAGCCAGGTGACGATGTTTTTCTGGTTCCTGTTGTTCGTGGATACGTTTGTTATCTCAAGCCTGTGGCTGGTGCTGTTCCAGGTGGCGTCGAACATCTTCCTGAAATTCTTCGGTGGTCTTGCCGGCCAAGCGAATGTGGCGTACATGGCGCACCTGTGGGGATATGCGTTTGGCTTTGCGGTGGGGATGGGATTGCTCGCTACGCGCATCCTGCCGCGCGAGCCTTACGACTTTCTCGCCATGGTCGATCGCTGGAACAGGCGTCGTCAACTGCGCCAGGTCACACGCACCGAGGGCAGCCCGTGGGTGGCGGATGCTTCGGATCAACCCACCAAGCAGGTCGCACCATCCACGCCGGAGGAACGTAAGATTCTCGCATTACGCAACGAAGTGATGCAGTCATTGACGGATCGCAAACCCGATCATGCCCTTGCGGCGTATGAGCGTTTGCTGGCGGTCGATCCCCAGCGACCCTTGCCGCAGCAAACCCAGCTCGATCTGGCCAACCATGCGATGAACGCACAGCATCATGAGGTGGCTGCCCATGCTTACGAGTTGTTTCTCACGGCTTACGGCGCCAAGGGGCATCGTGAAGTGGAGCTGATTCTTGGCCTGATCTACGCCCGCTACCTCGATCGTCCTGATCGCGCAAAGGAACTTCTCGCCAGCGCTGTTGAGCACCTGAACGACGGCGAACAAAAACGCCTGGCGCAAGAAGCGCTGGAGCAATTGAATTGAACCGTAGAGATGCGGAGAGGGGCTAGCCATCGAGCCATCAAGGCACCAAGCCATCGAGGAGAAATCTGATCTGCATTTCTCCTTGATGCCTTGATCACTTCCTGCCTTTCTGCGCCTCTGCGGTTAAAATCTTTCACATGCAAGATCGCACACGCATCAAAATCTGCGGCATCCGCACGCCCGACATCGCCATCGCCGCAGTCGATGCCGGGGCGGATATGATCGGCCTGAATTTTGTCGAACGATCACCACGCTACGTATCCGTTGGCGAAGCAAAAGCGGTTATCGAAGCCGTGGCAAAAACAGTGACCACCGTCGGGCTCTTCAAGAATGAGCAAATCGAAAGGCTTCAGAAGGTGCATGAACAAACGGGGTTCACCGAATATCAACTGCATGGAGCAGTCTCGCCAGCACTAACCAGCAGCCTGAAGCCGGTGCATTCCTGGGTGTCCGTTCCTTTTGACGCCGATCGACTTGATCGCGAGATACGCGAATGGGGGAGGGATGCTGTGGGCAGCGGGATGGCTGGCTTGGTCGTGGATGCGCCGGATCCGACCAGACTAGGGGGAGGCACCGGAAAAACGTTTGACTGGCATGCGCTGCGTGAGGTGTTGGACCAAGCCAAACCATGCCTGCGCATCATGCTTGCCGGAGGTCTGACGCCAGGCAACGTGTCTGAGGCGATTCGCATCGTACAGCCATGGGCGGTCGATGTTTCCAGCGGTGTAGAAAGCTCACGTGGGGTGAAAGACGCATCGTTGATTCGCGATTTCTGCCGCGCAGCATCCGGCTGACCTCTGACCTCTGACCTCACTCTTCACTCAACGCCTTTTCCAACGCCATCACACTCGGATGGTCGGGATTGATCCGTCGCGCCAGGGCCAGGTAGTGACGTGCGTTGCGGAGGTCGCGCGCCCGCCAGAAGCACAGGCCGGCTTCCGCCGCGGCTTCCGCGTGTCCCGGGCTGTGCGCAGCCACATCCGCCCACAACTTTGCCGCCTTCAACGGTTCGCTCATCTGCAGGTAACTCTGGGCCATCTCGCGGATCACTTCGTCATCCGCTTTCGCCCCGGGGCCAAGCGCTTGCAGTAACGCGAGCGCCTTGCGTGGTTGGTTGTCCCGGCGAAGGTACGTTGCCTTCCACAACTTGTACCGTTTGATGGTGGTGGGTTTACGCGCCTGCTCGATGGCTTTGTCCACCTGCTGCAGCGCCAACTTCACCTTGCCCTGATCGGCGGCGATGCTGGCGAGTATGCCGTACGCCTGGTGCACCGTCGGGTCGGCCTTGAGTACCCGCAGGGCATACAGCCGTGCTGCATCCGGTTGTTTCAACCGAAGATGAACACCCGCCAGACGCAATGCATACTGCGGTGCGGCAGGGTCGAGTTGAAGGGCTGCTTCGTAATGCGACTTCGCCTGCTCGTACTGCTCGAGCATGGTGGCCAGTTCACCGGCAAACTGAAATGCGCCGGCGCTTTGATCGTCCAGCGAGATGGCAATCTTCATCTGCTCGTAAGCGGCTGCCTTATCACCCAGGCTGTAGATCACCTTGGCTAACTCGATGCGCGTGGTGGGGTCTTGCGGGTAGCGGTCAGCCAGTTGGGTCAGCAAGGCCCGTGTCTGTTCATGCTGGCCGGTGCGAAGATGATCGAGGGCTTTCTGGCGTTTGGTTTCCACCAGATCGCGGGTGGCCGCATCCCACGTTTCGGGGCCTCCCATGGTGGGACCGGTTGAATTGGGCGCCACCGCAATGGTGACCACGATGATCACGATGGCTGCGGCCATCGCCCCCAGCAGCAGCATCGCACGTTTCGCGTTCGGTTGGCTCATGAATAGTATTGTACTGCAGGTGAGTTCCCCGGGTGTTGGCTTCCGGGAGTGGTGTACACGGGGAAAATTGCCGATATACTTCGCATCATCATGATGCGATTGCCGCACCAACTCGATCTGCTCTTTCACGCCGCCCCACGGCGTTTGTGTGTCGGTGTAGCCAGGCGGGCCGCCTGATCCGCCCCCCGGAAGTGTTGATCACTTTCACCCCCGGCGACCCGCACCCTCCACGAAAACTCACCCGTCAGCCAATGCGTTGCGCGATGGTTCCAACCGCACCATCGCGAGGAATCGCCGCACGATCCGCTACAATCGGAATTGCCATGAGTAAAGAACTAAGCAAACAATACGATCCGACCAGCGTGGAAGCTGAACAAGCCGCCCGCTGGGAAGCCGCCAACGCCTTCCACGCCGAACCGACCGACGGGGGCGATCCCTACGTCATCGTCATCCCGCCGCCGAACGTCACCGCCGCACTGCACCTTGGTCACGCGCTGAACAATACGCTGCAGGATGTGCTCATTCGTTGGCGTCGCATGTGTGGTGACAACGCTGTCTGGATGCCCGGCACCGATCACGCCGGCATCGCCACGCAAACCGTGGTCGAGAAACGCGTCCTCGCCGAAGAGGGCAAAAAACGCACCGACTTCGAGCGCGATGAATTCGTCTCCAAAATTCAGGCGTGGAAGGATGAGTACGAAGTCACCATCACCAACCAACTGAAGATGATGGGCTGTTCGTGCGACTGGGAACGTCAAGCGTTCACCATGGATGAAGTCCGCGCCAAAGCCGTGCGCGAAGCGTTCTTCCAACTGTTCAAAGATGGCCTGATCTTCCGTGGCAAGTACCTGGTCAATTGGGACCCCGCCACTCAGACCGTGCTGGCTGACGATGAGGTCGAGATGGAGGAAGTGGACGGCCACTTCTGGTACATGAAATACCCACTCATCGCTGAAGGCGATGAGAATGACGAATATGTGACCGTAGCCACAACGCGACCCGAGACGATGCTCGGCGATACGGCCGTGGCGGTGAACCCGACGGATGAGGCCCACAAACATTTGATTGGTCGCAAGGTTCGCCTGCCGATCGTGAATCGTGTGATCCCCATCATCGGCGATGATTATGTCGTGAAGCCCGATCCCGAATCATCGGATGAAAAAGCCAAGTTCGCCTCCGGCTTCCTCAAGGTCACCCCGGCCCACGATCCGAACGACTACCAGATCGGCCTCCGCCACGACCTGCCGCAGATCAACGTCATGGCCCCGGATGCGTCGATCTC
>JANQFT010000430.1 GCA_028277685.1 Phycisphaeraceae bacterium | reverse complement strand
CTACCCGCCCGAAAGGGATTTTTACCCATGATGAACAAGCAATTTCTCAATGATCTGACGTGGTTCGTGCGCGCCGTTGGCGAAACGACTGATGTTCCTGATGCAGTTTGCGATGCTACTATCCCCGCCACCGTGCCCGGTTGTGTGCACACCGATCTGATGGCGGCGAACCTGATTTCCGATCCTTATCTGCGTCGTAATGAGCACGACCTGCAGTGGGTGGGCTACACCGACTGGCGGTACACCACCACGTTTGATGCGGATGCCGCGATACTGGCGCACGATCACGTCGAGTTGTTCTGCGAAGGATTGGATACGGTTGCGGAAGTCACACTAAACGGGCAGGAGATTGGCCGCAGTGAAAATATGCACGTGGCGTTTCGGTTCGATGCAAAGGCGCACGTGAAGCCGCGCGGCAACGAACTGACAATCACGTTTCGTTCGGCGGTGAAGTACACCAGGCAGATGATCGAGAAGATGGGTTTCGTTCCTCGTTGCGGGTACGAATACGAGCTTGACTACAACTTCATTCGAAAGAACGCATGCAACTTCGGTTGGGACTGGGGGCCGACGCTGGTGACGTGTGGCATCTGGCGGCCGATCTCTCTGGTGGGCTGGAGCAATACGCGCATCGACCATGTGCGGCCATTGGTGACTCGCGCGGATGAAACGACCGCAATTGTACAGGTGCACATTGATGCGACCGGTAAGGCTTCGCCGGTCGAAGTAAGACTGACCGATCCACAGGGCAACGTGGCTGCAGAAGTAACCGGCACCACCGATGCGCCGATCACGCTCAACGTTGATCAGCCGCAGCGTTGGTTCCCCGTGGGGTATGGCGACCAGCCATTGTACCGACTCGATGTCACCGTGAAGAATGATTCGGGTGAAGCGATCGATGGATGGTCTCGCCGCATCGGCCTGCGCACATGTGAACTGGATACCTCCGAGGATGAGATCGGTCGGGCGATGGTCATCAAGGTAAACGGCCAGCCGGTTTACGCCAAGGGTGCGAACTGGATTCCGGACGATGTGTTCATGCATCGCGCGTGCAAGCCAGATCGGTACCGCGCCCGCATCGAACAGGCACTTGGCTGCAACATGAACGTGCTACGCGTGTGGGGTGGGGGTATCTATGAAACCGATGCGTTCTACGACATCTGCGATGAATTGGGCGTTTTGGTCTGGCAGGATTTCCTGTTCGCCTGCGCCTGTTACTGTGAAGAAGAACCCATGCGCAGCCTGGTTGAAGCGGAGGTACGCTACAACGTGGCGCGACTTTCGCACCACGCCAGCCTGACGATGTTCAACGGCTGCAACGAAAATATCTGGGGCTACTTCGCCTGGGGTTGGCAGGAAAGCGGCAAACTCGAAGGCCGCACCTGGGGACTGGGCTATTACCTCGACATGCTCCCGAAGTGGACCGGTGAGGTCGACCCCACCAAACCCTACTGGCCGGGCAGCCCGTATTCCGGTTCGATGGATGTGTTCCCCAACGATCCGAACCACTGCAACAAGCACAACTGGGAAGTGTGGTTCAAAGATGGCGACTACGTGAACTACCGCAACCAGGTGCCACGCTTCTGCAGCGAGTTCGGTTTCCAGGGGCCAAGCGCCTACGCCACCATCGCACGTGCGGTGGATCGCGATGAACTGTCATTTGATTCTGAACAGATGGCCAGCCACCAGAAGTGTAAAGATGGTTACGGCATGGCCACGCGCATGGCGAAGGTGCACTTCAACATGCCGGATGATTTCGATGGGCAGCATTACCTGCTGCAACTCAACCAGGCCCGCGCGCTGACCACCGGGGTGGAATGGTTCCGGGCGCATCAGCCACGCAACATGGGGTCGGTGTACTGGAACCTGAATGCGTGTTGGCCGGTGATGTGCTGGTCGGCGATTGATGGCGATGGCCGTCTCAAGCCGCTCTGGTATGCCACACGAAGCTTCTTCGCCCCACGCCTGTTGACCATCCAACCGATCG
>JANQFT010000232.1 GCA_028277685.1 Phycisphaeraceae bacterium | reverse complement strand
CACGGGGGGGTCAGAACCCGTGAACGGAGGGCGTGATCTACCGCGGTTCCGTTCGCGCAACCGCCGTTTTCCGTTCATGAGAGGGGGTGGGCTGCGCATGAAAAAACCTAAGCCCTTTTCGGGATTAGGTTTAGGGGAATTGCAAATGGAGCCGGGGGGAATTGAACCCCCGTCCCGTGATAGCCGACCTGCCGCCTCTACACGCTTAGTCGATGGTTTAATCTCGACCGTCGGCCGGCCATCGACAGCCTGCCTCGGGTCCAACTCCGTTTAATTTAACCAGCTAAGCCTGGGAGTGTCGGCTCTCTGGCGATCCCGCTGATTTCCGCTCGCACCGGGCCGCGGGAGTTCCCGGTGAGAACGTGGCTGGTTAGGCAGCCATGCGATACGAAGTAGTATCGGCAGATATAGTGTTGCCCGTTTTTTAACGAGGCCAACGAGCATCCTCGACGTGCCACGACAAGTCTCAACCATCCGGTCGATACCGATCGGCCCCAGATGTCAAAGAGCGCGCAAGCCTGGGCGGATGGCCTTTGCCTGCATGTACATTGTACACCATCGACAAAGCGAAGCTGATACTTTCCGGGGCGTTTGGACGAATCCGTAGGGATATTCGCCACAGCCCCGCTTAATCACTGCCGGTGGTAAGCTGAATCGACTCGATGGTCAATTCAGCTCGATGGTCAATTCAGAGAGTGCGGGGCGACGTTCACCATCAACAAAAATGAACAGCCCGAGACGCACTTGATCCAGAGGCTTGGGGGCGTTGCCGCTGTAGACGACTTCGCCGTTGAACAAGGTATCGATGTGATTTTCACTCACGGTCAGTTCAAGCTTATGCCTGCCCGGTGCGAGGCGTGGGAACTTACCGAGCAGTGGCCTGGCTTGATAGATGCTGGACTCGGTGGGTGAGAGCGCGTAGGTGGTCAGGGTGTTGCGCAGCCAGTTGTCATCGCCTTCAACGTTGATCCAACCGAGGCCATCGAAAATCAGGGCAATGTGTGGATGGTCCGGCGGCGCGTTCACGGGTGCGGCCTGCAACACAATGGTGACCGGCTCACCTTGCGTCACATGGATGACTGCGGATAACGTCATCGGACCAGCCTGCATACTCCAAACATCATGGTGATAGATGCCACCCATGATGTCGATAACACTGACATTGGTCAGGCGTTCGGTAGTTATACTAGTTCCCTGCAGATCATTAACGGACCACTCACACCCGATACAATCGTTGCCGCACAGGCATTGGCCGCATCACATACCACGGCTGGTGAACTTCACGCTTCCGTGCACATCAGCACGGGGGCGTCGCTCATTTACGATATCAACACCGGCAGCGTGACTCTCGATGGCACCATGGCCACAGGGGGCACCATCACCAACTTCGTTCTGGAAGACAGCGAGGGCGGACTGCTGAACACCGGGAGCCTGGTTGATCCATTCGGGGGCATCTTCCTTGACGCATCCGCCTGCATTGTTGCCTCGTCGGATGGTTCAGGCATAGGCCTGACAATGATCGGTCTTGGCTTGCTGTTACCAAGCGGCCTGACACTGACCCAGTTACAGAACTATTTCAATGTCGCCACATATGTGGGAACCTTCGACAGCGGCATGCAGCAATTCAATTTCGAGGTTGTCCCGGAACCGGGAAGCTTACTTCTGCTTCTGGCCACAGGCCTTTTGGCTGGCAGAAACCAACGTCGACAAAGGGCAAAACAACCCCAAACAACTGCATGACGAGATTTCATTCCCGCGCGATGGGCGATGACTCCCCAATCCATCGCCAGAACACCCAAAAACGTCCCACAGCATCAATAACCACTCAAGTCTCTTCAAATCAGATACTTGAGTGGTTTTTTCTTACTACGCAGATAGGTCGAACTTGGTATTTTCGAGTAGAGAGAACCTTTTTGTTTAACATTCTTGCATTTTATCACTATTGTTGTATTATTACATGCATGGGAACGACCATCAGAGACATTGCAGACAAGCTCTCGCTGTCTCCTTCCACAGTTTCCCGCTCTCTTCAGCAGGATGATCGCATTCATCCTCAGACACGGGCGCGGGTGGCGGAACTGGCAGCACGGATGGGGTACCAGGGCCGAGCACGTCGCTCAGGGGGGCCGGGCAAAACAGACACTCAAGCCGATGTGCTTCGCTTGGCGATTTTGCTGCGTTCGCAGGATTCGCACGGCGGGCCCAACGCCATGCGGTTCCTTCACGGCATGACGGCCGAGGCCGACCGTCTGGGCGCAACCATCAGCCTCCACGCCTTGCGTAGTCGCGATGTCGATGATGATCCTGCACCACATGATTTACCCCCCGTGGTGCAAAGCGGCGAATGCGATGCAGCCATGCTCGAGGGCCAGCACGATCCGCGCGCTGTCAATGTGATCGCACAGCACGTACCCGTGATCAGTTGCGAATGGCAGTACGCCGACATCGCGCATGATGTGGTTCAGGCGGACGATGTGGCTGGCGTTGCCATGCTGGTCGATCATCTACATGAAGCAGGGCATCGTCAGGTGGCTTGGCTGGGTGAGCGCATGCGATGCGGCTACAGCGATCAACGCCAGGCTGGTTACATCGAAGGTTGCCTGCGGCATGACATCAGCATCGACCCGCGACTGTTCATCGGCCCAGAAGGTTACGACGACAATCGCCGCCCCACCACTGATGCACTGATGGCTGCAGTACGTCTTGGCGCAACGGCGTTCGTCTGTGTCAACGATTACCGTGCCCAGATGGTGATCGACACCTTAACCGAAGCCGGCCTGAGCGTGCCGAATGACATCAGCGTGACCGGCTTCGACGGCGTGGAACCGACCAATCCCGCACAACGACGTATTACCTCCATCGATCCCAACTTTGTCGAGATGGGTCGATTGGCCGTCAACCTGGCGCACCGACGCAAGTCGCAACCTGCGGCGGGTCACATTCGCGTGTCCACCCAACCGCGCGTGGTTGACGGGCAGACAATCAGCAAGGTGAAACACCATAGCTAAGCGACAACGTCGTCGCAGTTCAAAAAACCGCACCGAGAAAGAGGGTGCATCACATCGAACCTGTTCTTGAGGAGATTCGAAGATGGAAAACATGAAGAAAATGATGACCGTGGTCGCGTTGGTCGCGGCAATGGGCGTAGCGACGGCCGCGCAGGCAGCCGTGCTGGCTCAGTACAACTTCAACAGTGCCTCGAAGGTATCCAGCGATGCCGACGCCACCAGCACCGCCGCCGATTTCGCCGTTGAAAACGGTACCGACGACAGTGCCGCCTCTTCAGCTGACTCGGGTTTCTCGAGCTTCAGCAACAGCACGTTCATCCGTGGCGATGCCACCCAACTGACCGAAGCGGCCGCCCTCGATGACGATGACTACTTCTCGTTCACCGTCACCGCCGACAACGTTGGCGACGGCCTGAACCTGACCAGCCTTTCGATCACCGGTTGGTACCAGAACGACACCGACTCCGGCCTGCTGACCAGCGCCACCGTGTACGTTCAGTCCAGCGTGGATGGCTTCGGCGATGGCGCTGCCGTCGTTGGCTCCCTGAGCATCCCCACGGAAGGTTCCGCTAACGCTGAAACAGCTGTGATCGGCCTGAACGTCGGTAAGTTCCAGCAACTGGCCTCAGTGGAATTCCGCTTCTACACCGCCGTCACCACCGCCAGTGGCGAACTGGACGGCACCAACGCCGGCGACACCATCCGCACCGATGACATCATCCTGAACGGTGCAGTGGCTCCGATTCCGGAACCCGCCAGCCTCGCACTTATCGGCCTGGGCAGCCTGATTGCCCTGCGTCGTCGCGCGTAAGCGCATACAAACTTCCGGGGTGCGGGACCTAACCGTCCCGCGCTCCTTTTCCGATAGCAGTTCTATACTTTTCTGAGGGCATGGTCATGCGCAAGCGCGGCTTCACACTGGTTGAGCTTTTGGTCGTCGTCAGCATCATCGCTTTGCTGATCGCAATGCTCCTGCCGGCACTAAGTAAGGCACGTGAAGTGGCACAAAGCAGTGTTTGCAAAGCACAACTGCATTCACTTGGTCAAGGCCTGACTATTTACGCCGCAGAATCACACGACAAGGTTCCACTTGGTTATGGTCACGACAATAAGCAACTAGGTACGCACATCGGCGTTACAACTGGATATGTGGGACTTGCACTCCTGATCACCTCAGAAATCGTGGTAACACCTGGAGTATATTTTTGTCCTTCATGGGGCTACAACCCCGACTACTATACGCTTGAAGGCTCCAAGAACGTTTGGCCATTGAAGTGGGGTTCCACCACACGCATCAACTACGCATCCCGCCCTAACGATCACGAGGGCCAAAGTTTGGCGTGGCATTATTTTGGATCGTACTTTCCGCCTGGTTCTCCCAGTTATATTGCCGATGGCCTTCCTAGGCTCCAAGATATGGACAACCTATCCCTTATCAGTGATGGCATTGCCGTGCCCGATCAGGTTGATAATGGGCATGAGGTGGGGGTGAATCGGGTGCTGGCTGATGTTTCTGCCGCGTTCATCCCAAGAGAACGACTGGAAGAGCGTGACGAAGACCTAGACGAAATTACCGGATGGTCCGACCCCAAGAATAAAAAGCACGAGCGGATCAACAACATCTGGTTGGCACTGGATGGCAAACGACCCTAGTGGTTGTATTCGGTGCTTGATGGTATCAATCCCCGCGCATACCTTTTTCCGGAGTTTAACGTGATTCATTTCTCCCATACGCCCCCGTTGCGCTTCGCGCTGGCCGTGCTGGTGATGCTTGCGGTAACGATAAGCTGCACTGCGGACCAGATCAGCATCGGCGACCTGCCCAAGACCATCGCCACAGGTGATGCACTCGACGTACCGGTGACCTACACCGCTGAGGCCAATAGCAAAGCCACGCAACTGATCATCATCTTCCAGCAGCCAAAGCACAGCGTGAAGAAGACGGTCTACCGCAAAGCAACACGCGGCAATGAACAAACCACGACTATTCCTATAGAAGTTCCCGGTTCTGCCGCAGATGGTCCGGCGGAACTGTTTGCCTACCTCAGCGGTCCCGGCTGGGCACCCACCAAGCAAGCCAAGGCGTACCTGACCGTGAAACGCGGCGCAAATGCGATCGATGCCGACACGGTGAAACTCACCAAGGTACCCAGCGGTGTGTGGGCGCAAGGGCAGAAGTACAACGTCACCGTCAACTACACGCTGCAGGAAAAAAGCCCGGCCAATCACCTGGTGCTGGTGTTCGAACAGGGCGCGCACAAAGTGAAGAAAACCTGGTACGCCCGTGAACTGAAGCGAGGCGCGAAGACCGATTACAAGTGGACGGTCACCGTGCCCTCCACCGCGCAGGAAGGTCGCGCTCGATTGTACGTGGCCATGAACGGCAAGGGCTGGAGTCCGACGGTTGAAACCACCGCGCACGTCGACATCGGCAAGGCCACCCCCATCGTTGATCGTTACGGCCAGTACGCCCTGAACGATTGGCCGGGCAAAATCAAAACCGATGATGACCTGAAGCGCGTGGATGAGGAAGAAGTGCGCCGCCTCGCGCAATGGCCCCGCTCGAAAGACTTCGACAAGTACGGTGGCTGGCTCAAAGCTGGATGGACTGCCAAAGCCACCGGGTTCTACCGCGTGGAAAAACGTGATGGTTACTGGTGGCTCATCTCACCCGAAGGCAATCCCTGTTTTTACACCGGGCTGTCTGCGGTGCCTGGCCTGAACTGGCCGATGACACCAATCAAAGAGCGCCGTTGGATGTTCGAGGAACTGCCCTCCCGCGAAGGCGCATACGGTGCGGCGTGGAGCCATCGCGTGTGGGGCTGGGGGGATGATTCGCCTTACGTTGCCTTCCACACCGTCAACCAGATTCGCAAGTGGGGCGAAAACGGATGGAAGAAGATCGCGCTCGATCGGGCTGAACAACGCCTGTTCGCGTGGGGTTTCAGCGGTGGCGGCAAATGGGGTGGCCTGTTCGGCGACGGTGCACGACTGGCCAAGAGCGAAGGCATCGGCTGCTTCGGCTACGTCCACACCCACGGCAAGGAAGTACCCAAGATCGGCGGCAAACCCGATGTGTGGAACCCCGAAGTGCGTAAGGCGATTCATGACACGCTCGAACGCCAAACCCGGCGTCACCGCGACAACCCGTTCGTGGTCGGCTGGGGTGTGAATAACGAAACTGACTGGGTGAAGGCGAAGCATGTGCTCGGATTCCTGAAACAAGATGCCGACTGTCCCGGCAAGGTAGCGCTGGTTGATTTCGCGCTGAAACGATACGACGGCAACGTCGCCGCACTGGCCGAAGCGTGGAAGATCGACGCGGCCACCAAGGACGACCTGTACGGCATGACGCTCAAGCCCACCAAGCGCGACCTTGAAGCGTTACGTCATTACTTCAGTGATGAATACCTTGGCTTCATCTATCAGACGATGAAAAAGGTGACGCCGAATCACCTGTATTTTGGTTACTGGATCGTGCCGTTCTGGTGGGATAACAAGAGCGACTGGCATCTGATCGCCAAGCACTGCGATGTGTTGGGGTACGATCACTATGCCCAGTTCCACGATGCGGGCATTGAGTACCTGATGCGCGATACCGACATGCCGATCTTGCTGGGCGAGTTCAGCTTCACCCCGCATCACAACGGCACACGCGGTTACAAGCAGTACAAGAAAGTGGGCGCGGTGGATGACGCCGATGCCGGACGTCAGTACGCCGCGCTGATCAAACGGGCTGCGGAAGACCCACGCTGCATCGGTGCGCTGTGGTTCCACTATCGCGATCAACCGCTGACCGGACGTGGTCCCGGCCAGGGCAACCGCCGCACCATTGGTGAACACCACATGATGGGCATGGTCGACATGACCGACTCACCCAAGTGGGACATGATCGAACAGGTGCGCAAGGCGAATCTGGCTGCATCAGCCACGCGTCAGCAAGCCGCCCGAAACAAGAACTAACGAGCGACATTCCTCCTATCGTTGCATGAAGCGGGGTGCTATAACAGCACACCTTTTCCACTCACGGATAAGGTGTGGCACCCCAGCTTCATGCAGCCCCGCTGGTGGGCATGCATTACTTCGTGTAAGGCACCGCATTGTTGGTGACCGTATCAATGCGAATGGTCTTGGCTGGTTCATACCCCTTGGCTGCGGCGGCCGCCACGCGTTCATCCTGATCTACGCCGTCACCACTCACGCCAACCGCACCCACCAGTTGACCGTTCTTATACAGCGGCACGCCACCGGGGAATTCGATCAGGCCCGGATCGCTGTTGGAGTTGCCAATCTGCCACAACGGACCACCGGGTTGAGAAAGCGCCCCCACCGAACGCGTGGTGAGCGCGTTTTCATCACTGCTGAATGCCATGGCAGTAAATGCTTTCGCGTGAGCAATCGACACACTGCCTGCCCAGGCATCTTCCATCGACCGACGCCCCACCACCTTGCCATGCCGATCCACCACGATGATGTGCATGCGTGTGGGCTTTGTGTTTCCATCTGCATCAACCCGCAGTAACGAGTTTTCCTTCCATGCCGCTGTTTCGCCCTGCGTGAGGACCAACGTTACTTCGGTGGGCGTCAGTGCTGCGGTGGTGACATAGCCCAGATCGACGGTGTGACCTTGCATGGACGCGCAGCCGGTTATGGTTGCCAGCAACGCCAAACCCATCAGTGTGTAAGAGAATCGTCTCACCATGTTTGGTTACCTCCCTGATTACAGAAATGACCCAACGACCGGCCGCGTGGCCCGCCAATGACTGAAGCATAGACCGGCTCGTCGGCTGGTATCCAGCGTGTTTGCTGAGAAATGTGGTCAGTCGTTGTATCGACCGAACTGTTGGATGGCGGACATGATCAGTCGCATGCCGGCCAGGCGCGAACCATTATTGATCGAACCCGCGGTGGAGAACACAAGCCCCTTTTGGGAGCGTGCTTGTTCGAAGTCACGCAGAAACTCAAGCACGATGTTCAATTCTTCGTTGCGACTGAGGGTGAACGGCGCGAGGCACCCATCAATGCGGGTGTGCGGCATGTGTGATCGAATCGCGTCGACCAGAACCGTTGGGCCAAAGTTGCATGCCGAAAGATTCAAGCGGCCAAGAATCGGCAACAAATGCTCCATGGCTGAATCAGAATGCTGGTATCGCCAGTCATTTTCATCGGGTGCATACCGATCGAATATCGCTTTGAGAATGGGATAACCGAACATCTCGTACAAATCAGGGGTGAGCAGACAGCAGTTGTCATCTGCGAAGCTGAATCGATGCGGAGCAGTGTCAGGGGTGTAGCCGGCTTCCTCATCCAGGATGCGCGCGCGTTCGAGCATCGCCCGAAGAATCAGATCACGGAAGCGTTCGGCGAGTTTCAGATTGTCCATCAACAGAAATAACAGATTTTCTGCCCCGTAGATCGAGGTTGCAAAAGTCACCGGACCGCGCTGATGACGATACAGCGGCGGCTTCACGCCAAGTGTCATCAAACGATCTTTTTCTGCCTGCCAGTTTTCCGGAAGAATGAAATTACGCAGATGGTCACAGCGTGCCTCCACCCGGTCGAGCAACGCGGACAGTTCGCCCTCATCGTGAGCCGATTCGATAATCCAGTACGACCAGTTGTGCCATTGCTCACACGCTTCGAAAATTTCGTGCAGCGCCTTCACGTGCGGGTATTGGCGATCGACCTGCGGTGGCTGTTCCGGCAACAAGCGCTTACCGACGATAGGTTCGGCCTTATCGTTGTACGCACGATTCAGTTCAATGCGGTAAGTTGCATCATGATGGTAGCGATGCCAATCCTCCGTAATATCCAGTTCATCCCACACCGCCTCGCCGCTCATCATCACGCCACAGGGAACTTGCGGGCAGTCGTCGGCAAACGGATCAACCTTCGCTTTAGCATCATCCACCCAGAAGCGATCAAGATCGACAGGCACAAGCCCATCGTTGGCATGCATCTGATTGATGAGCGACTCAGCGATGCGTTGATGTTCAGCATGAGTGATCATGGGCGTCTCCCCGCAGTTCAACACATCACGCTACCAAGGGGAACGATACAAACCCATGGATCGATTGAAAGTCAGGATGGAGAATCTGAACATGCCAGCCGGCGATACTCCGTGGGGCTGACGCCTGCATATTGCTTGAACACACGGCTGAAGTAGTAGGGATCATCCATGCCCACCTGCTGCCCCACGGCCGCTACGGTCAGACGGTCTTGCTGGAGCAGCTCGGTCGCCCTCTGCATGCGCATGCGAAGCAGATACTGCAACGGGGTAACCCCCAACGCCTGCCGAAACGTTCGGTTCAGATGCTGGGCTGAATAGCCCGACCATTCCGCAAGTCTGTTCAACGTCAATGGGCGATCAACATACCGCGTGAGTTCGTCGAGCACCTGGGTAATGAGCGGATCGATATCACGCACATCGATGTTACCACATGCGGCATTGTGCGCCAGCAGCTCGCGCACGATCAGGTCGGCCCAACCGTTCATCATTTGCTGCGTCGCGGGCAGATCATCACGATCATACTCACTGCATGCACCACGCAGGTAGCCATCCAGTCGACTGCCACGCCTGACTGACTGCACGCGCTTCATGCGCAACAGGGCAAGCACATCCTGTCCACCGGGCAAAAACACCATCACGTGTAAAGATGTGATCGTCACACGTTTCGTGCGGCACTCCGCATGATGCGGCTCACCAGGATTGACCAACAACAAATCCTGGGGCTTCAGTTCAATCCGATGACCATCAACCACCCATACCGGGCGCCCACGGGTCACGAACAACAGGTTGTAATCGTGAATCACCCGCGGCGTCATCGTGTAGCCATGTTCGTGCTGTTGCCGGGTGCAAACGAATGCCTGCACCTGCGCATGGCGCAAGGCGAAATCCACCAGGGCCTTCGGAGCATGGCGAGAGATGCGATCGGCCATGGGCACGATTCTACCGCCCACTCCAGTGGATAGCGCATGCACGCGCGGCAAATCGATATAATGAATTTCCCATCGGGCCAATTGTTGCGCTGCGGCGGCATGAGGCCCACCATGCATCAACTGCAGGAAGTTACCCATGTCGATCGAACTGACCTGTCACGCGTGCGGTAAACGGCTCAAAGCTTCAGAACAACTCATCGGGAAGAAGGTTAAATGCCCCAAATGCGGTGCAGTGGTGAAGGTGGAAGAGCCTTCACCCGGCTTGGATGCCATCGTCGAACTGGATAACGATGACTCGATGGGCCTCGCCGCCCCCCCCATGCCAGCACATGATGGCGAAGGGTGTCCACAGTGTGGCCAACCGCGCGCCGAGGGCGCGGTGATTTGCGTGGGTTGCGGCCACAACTACGCCGATGGCAGCAGTGCAAGTCAAGCACCAACATCCACCGACTCAGACAGCAATGCATCGGGCAAGAAAGCCATACGCACCATGATGGCGGGCATCGCGATTGCCGTGGTCGTGGCCGGCGTGGTCGCGTCTATGATGGTTAGCGGTGGCGGTAACCAGGAAGAAGACCAAGGCTTCGTCCGCCCCACACGCGATACCCCCAAAAAAATCGTCCAACGTGATGCCGGCGGAGCTGCCGCTTCGTTTGCCGAGCCAAAACCTGAACCTGCCGCCACCAACATCCCACAACCCGATGAGGCTGATTTCAGCGAATACACTGACAACCCACCAGCCAACATGGACACCCCGGCGGCGACGGTAACCGTCGGCACATCTACCGGCGTGCCACAGGAATACGCCAGTGCGCCGGGACGATATCAACTTCTCCTTGAACTGACCTGGGCGGATGCACTTGGACGAGCAGGAGGCAAGCGTCTGCCGCTGACCGCCGCATTCACCGCCACGCACACCAACAACCAGTGGACCATCGTCGCCGGCGGTTTGCAGTGGACAGGCACATCGATGGAGCTGCCCCAGTTTCAGATCGATGTTCCCCTGGCTGAACTCGCGGGCAAGGTATTATCAAGTTTGCCGTTTGCCGACCAACTGGGTGGCGAGGCAACGGTGAGACTGACCTACAACACCCAACGCGGTTTCACCGGCACACTGAGCGAGTTAACCCCGCAACATGTCGCGCCGCAGGTGCAAACACACACTCGTCGCGTGGGTGAAATACAGACCGAGCAGATCACCATTCCCGATGGGGCCAAGGTCACACGTGAACAACGCACCGATGCTGACGGTCGCCCCACCGAACTGATCACCACCATCACGGTACCCGGAGAGGCTGGCCTGACAGGGATGGCTCTGCGTTGCGTGCGTCAATCTGCGACCAATGCATCGCAGTGGAACCAGATGCTTCTGCCGAATGAAATCACCCGCTTGGTCACAGGTGCACGCGCACTGCGATCGCTAAGCGCTTCGGCCGACGGCATGCGGGCGGTCACGGCTGACGAAGATGGTCAAGTGCTCTTGTGGAACCTGGCCGATCAGCCTGGCGTTCAACCGATGAACCTGCCCCTGCCCCAAGGCACGGCGACATTCGTCCAGATGATGCCGCGCGGCGACCAATTACTCGCAGCAGGTGGGCACGGCAGTTCACTTGCACTGCAACTGATCGATACCGACACCGGCAAGGTTGTGCGCAGCCTGGATGTAAGCCAAATGCGTGATGATCAGCCGGATGATGCCGACGCCACTTGGCCGGTTGACCCGGCTCAGTTCACTGGCTTGTGGCTCTCGCGCGATGGCAAAATGGCGCTGGCCACCGGCGTATCAGGCAAACCCTGGACTGCCCTTTGGTCGGTGGAATCCGGCCGCATGTTAGCTCAACATCCTTTGGGTGAACGCGTGGCCATCGCCCCGGATGGACGCCACGTGTGGATGGCCAACACCATCGCGCGCAGCAGCGTACGCGCGCCGGTGGTGGTACGTGAATCTGATCTCATCCGTGAAGGTAACCCCGGCGGCATGCGCATGCCTGGCCTGAGCGACGGCGGCCGTATGTTGGCCATCCCATCCGGCAACGAGAGTGTGGGATTGTATGACATTCCCTTGCGCACCAAGGTCGCCGACCTGGCCGGGCATTCTGGACAGATCGCACAAGCGACTTTTGTCGATCGTTCGACCAAACTGATCACCACCGGTGTCGACGGCTGGATCCGCATCTGGGATATTGCCCGACGAGCCACACTGGCAAAACTGCAATGGTCAACTGAATCAGCGCAGTTCGATCGCCATCGAAACGATCAACGAGACGGCAGATTATCCGGTATTGATGCAGAACCATTCATCGCCTCCGTTGGCATGACAGTAGCCAGCCGCGATGGTTCACGTGTGTTTTGCGTCGATGGGCAGGCGACGGTGCGCGTGTTTGAAGTGAATGATCTTGCCGCCCGCGTGCGCGCCATTCCCACCATCACCGTCACCAAACCAGCGATTGTGGATGAAGCAACGCTGCTTGCCGAATCGCCGGATGGGCGATTCCTGGTGGTGGATGTGGCCTCGGTCACCGCCATCCAGAATGCACGACGTGAAGCGGAAGAAAAGGCACGCGAGCGCGAAGAACGTCGACGTGAGCGCATGTCTCGTCGCAATACGTCCGGCAATTCCCGCACCGAACGACGGCGCCCGCGTGTGGTGCATCCATCGAACACTCATCTGCGTCGCCGGGAGATGACTGAATCTCTGGTGGAATTTACCAACCCGCAGGCCACCAGCACCATCGCTTTTAACCATGTGGCTTACTGCCCCACAGGTATGTATGTGGCCATGGCCGATTCAGAAGGCCTGTATATCTTCCGCCCCAACAGCGGTCGACCAGCCACCCGCAACACCAAAGACATGGCCGAGATGCAGGTGGATTCCATCGCCTACTCATCGGATGGTCGATACGTTTTGATCGTTCAGCAGAACGAACGAAAAGTACTTCAGTTCGATGCCCGTTCGTTGCGTAAGTGGCGGGAGTATCCGGCAACGGTGCTCGCTCCCGTGGTCTCGCCGGATGGCCAACTCATCGCGCTGACGCCGTCATCCAATGAAAACGAACAACG
>JANQFT010000215.1 GCA_028277685.1 Phycisphaeraceae bacterium | reverse complement strand
GTAACTTCGGTACCCGCGTGAATCGGGCGCAGATCGTCTTGGCTGAGAACACCAACGCCCGCGATGGTCTGCGGTTGAAGGCGCAACTGACGGATGTGGTGGTGGCTGCGGAACACGCCTATTGGAATCTGGTTTACGCCCGCTTGCAGTTGGCCGTGCGGCAACGCATGCTGACCGATACGCAAACACTTCACGATGACCTGCGTGCCCGGGCCGACCTTGACACAAGCCCGCTCCAGATTGCCCAGGCGGCCAGCTTTGTGGCGCAGCGTCGGGGCGAAGTCATTCACGCCCAGCGTGCACTGCATGACGCATCGGATCGATTGAAGCACGTACTCAACGCACCCGATCTGTCACTCGCGGGCGAGAAGATGGTGATCCCTGTCGATCATCCGACCGAGCAGGCGGAAGACATCGCATTGCGTCGGGCCATCGTGACAGCCTTGCGCCAGCGCCCGGAGATGGGGCAGGCACGTATCGATCTGGAAAGCGCCTGGGTCCGCATGGATGTGGCGGACAACCTGCGCCTACCGCAGCTCGACCTGCGCGCTCAGCTTGCCTATTACGGCATGGATGAACACATCGGCGACAGCTACGGCGACGTGCCCGAAGGCGAATACATCGACTGGCTGATCGGTCTTCGATTCGAACAGCCCATCGGTAACCGTGCCGCGGAAGCCGCCTTCCGGCAGCAGCGCCTCGCCCGGCACGTCCAAACACTGACATATCGCCGCACCGCGCATGATGTGGTACTTTCGGTCAAACAAAGCTTGCGCGCGATGCAGAGCGCGCATTCGTTGATCAGTGTGAATCGCGATGCGCGTCGGGCAGCGGCGGACAACCTGCGCGCCATCGAAGAGCGCGAGCAATCCGCCTCACGCCTCACGCCGGTTTTCCTGCTCGATATGAAGTTGGCGGCTCAGCAACGTCTTGGCGAAGCGGAACTGTCGGAGGGCCGCGCGATTGCGGACTACAACATCGCCCGCGCGCACTACCGGCAAGCCACGGGTGAACTACTGCAGCATCATGAACTTGACCTGGACGTCGACGAGCAAATAAACCACTGATGCCGGGGGCATGTTTGCAGACTCCCGAACGCATTTTGGTGACCGGCGCTGGTGGATTCATCGGTCAGCACTTGTGTGCCGCCCTGGTTGATCAGGGACATGAAGTGTTCGGCCTGCTTCACGCCGGTTCTCGACGTCCAGCGCCATCGTTAGAACACGTCCACTTTATCCAAGCTGAACTGACTGATGCAGATTCGGTGAAACAGGTATTGCAGCAGGCGCAGCCCGGAACGGTGTTCCATCTTGCCGGCGTCACCCGAGCGCTGAATCGTCGCGACTATTTTCGGGTGAATGAACAGGGCAGCGCGCATCTGACAGGCGCCTGCGCAGCGCTGGATGCGCCACCGACGCTGGTACTTGTTTCTTCCCTCGCCGCGGCTGGGCCATGTGCACCGGACGATGCGCGCAGTGAGCGAGATAAACCTGCGCCGGTGTCTGCTTATGGCCAAAGCAAACTCGCGGGCGAGAAAGCAGTGGCTCAATGGTCATCCCATTTGCCGTTGACGATTGTTCGTCCCCCGGTGGTTTTCGGCGCGGGTGATCGCGCATCGTTGTTGTTGATCAGGCCGATCCATCGCTGGGGACTTCACGTGGTGTGCGGCCAGCGCAACTTTCGTATCTCGGTGATCTGTGTCACCGATCTGGTGGATGCCATGATCGCCGCCGCCCGACAAGGTGAACGCGTCGACCCTCAAGATGAAACAGGAAGCGGCATCTACTTCATTGCCAATGCTGAAGCGCCAACGCTGGCAGATTTCGGTCGCACGATCGGCCGCGTTCTCAATCGTTCAGTTCGCGTGATCCGTGTTCCAAACGGATTGACGCGCTTTGCCGCAGTTGGCTCGCAATGCTTTGGTCGTTTGCGAGGTCGTGCGCCGTACCTCAACCGAGATAAGGTGAACGAGTTACTTGCTCCATCATGGGTATGCGATTCAACCAAAGCGCAGCGTGATTTGC
>JANQFT010000084.1 GCA_028277685.1 Phycisphaeraceae bacterium | reverse complement strand
GCGGTGCGAACGGTCACGCCCGCCATCGGTCGACCTTCGCCATCGGTGACCCTGCCAACTGCACGCCAGGGCGATGTACGATCATCGTCAAGCGCCTGTCCGGTTGATGCGCTGCTGCCACAGCCGCCAAGCCACAAGCAAGCAGCAAACACGACAAGCCACAGTACACGCCCGATCCCACGGTTTTGCATGGTATATCTCCTGATTTCTGGGTCTGCCATCCACTGCCTCAGACGACAGATCGCATGCTCTGTACAGGCTCCACTTGGAAAAACCCACAAAAAAACAGGGAATGGCCGTGTGCCACGGCTTGATCTTCTCGGAGCGAGCGGTGTGATTAGCTCAATCTCATCACCGCTTGCCGAAGACAGACAAGCGGTAGCACCCGGCTGGAAGCACCCGCGGACGAGTAAACACCATCTGAATCACAGCCGCGACGTCCGCGTCGCGGTTTTCTTCATTTAGAAAACAACTCCGCCAGATCGGTTTGGCCGGAGGTGATGGCGTGCATGCTGGCGGTGTGGCCTTGCTTGTTCTGCGGTTTTGGATCGGCGCCGCGGGCGAGGAGGATGTGGGCGTGGGCGACGCGTTCGGCATCTGTCGGGCTCCACGCGCGGCCGATCGAAGCGCAGTGATGCAGCAATGTGTTGCCTTGTTCGTCGGCCTGGTTCACGTCCACGCCCCACTCCAGCAACATGCACAGCATCTTCTGAAAGCGCGAACGATCGAACTTCAAGTCGGGCGGATCAACTTTGTGTACCAGTCGCCACTGGAAGATGGCGCTGCGGGCAAGGACGAAGCCGCGCTGGTCCGGTGTGATCACGGGGTTGCGGGATAAGTTTTCCTGCAGCATGTCGACGCTGCCGGCCCGTACCGAATCGAGCGCGTACTCAGGCCAGCGATCGGGCTGCAGGTGAAGGATTTCGTGGATCGCCCCGTAGTTTTCCGTGAAGCAGTAACCCAGCAACGGCCCGGCGACGGCACCATGACGATACAGGTCATCCGCCATTTCGAGATGGCCACGGATCAGCGCTTCGAGTAGCGCCGGGGTGCCACCTTTGTAGCCGTTGTTGATCGCCGCCCCGCGTTGGAGCAACAGTTGGACGATCGGCCGATGCCCTGCTCGAGCTGCGACGACGAGGGGTTGTTCGTCCGATTCACGATCAGCATCACCCCGGATGGTGTTGATATCACAACCAGCGTCGAGCGCTAGCACAACTTCACCCACATCTCCCGCCGCCACCGCTTCGAAGAGTCTGGCTTCGTCCAGCATGCATCGCCCCATCAGGTTTCGATAGAACCAGTCTAGCCGGCTTCACCAGAACAGCCCACTTGCGATCGCGCATGGAAAAAGGGACTCGCCATTTCGGCAAGTCCCATGCGTGTCTGTGTGGTGGTGTGGGTCATCCGCGGCGAGGCATCGCCACAACCAAGCCCAGGCCAAACAGCGCCATGGTGGCCGGTTCGGGAATGGGCGTCTGCTGGATGTCAAGGGTGAAGCTGGTGGTGGCGGGAATTTCCACCATGAAGGTGAAGGCAAAGATTTCACCGTTCGCCACGACATCCGGGGCTTCAAAGGTAATGGTATCGACGCCACTGACGACCGTCTCGGTAATCGTAGCTAAGTGGCTGCCGCTGGTGACCGTGACTGAATTGGAAACATAGCTGGCACCGGCAATGGGATCGACCTCAAGTATAAACTTGTTCCAATCAAAGGCGGAGCCGTTTTCAATGGTTTTGGTGATGGTGATCGTCGTGATCGGGGCGGCATCGGTTTGACCACCGCACATCACCGCAGCTTCGCCAAAGCTGCTGAACGTTTCGTCCAGATGCCACGTGTCGTTCGGGGCATCCCACCAGTCGCTCTGCGAACTGAGGGGAGCGGTGTTGGTCCAGTTGGACCACCAGCTACTGACACCGGCAAAAGCGGGACTGGCCAGCATGGCGATCACCAAGGCAGCGAAGAGAAAAGCGCGTTTCATCGAGAGAACTCCGTCGGGCGGCAATACACCGCAAACACACCGACAGCCGCGGGCAGACCGTGTCTGCCCCCAATACGACAGCCGAGATACGCAAGCGCATCCCGTGCTCTTCCCGATACAACGCATGGATTTCCCCCTCGCCAGGAAGAAGATAACCCACCCGCCCAGCAAAGCAAGTTAGACCTGCATGAATATCGGTTGTGGATCGGTTTGAGTGTCTTTGGCACCCAGTTGCTGGTGGATGACGGTGAATTAAGAGAGTAGACAGGATGAACAGGATTAACAGGATCATTCTGATTCAACAATCCCGTTCATCCTGTTCATCCTGTCTACTCTTCTCTGCGTCTCTGAGGTTTAATCAAATCACCACTTCCACACGCCGTGGCAGCCGCGCTGTGAATCCGTTTGAATATCGGACAAGCCGGGTGCCACATAGCCTCCCTTCAGGGTGCTATGTGCTGGCCTGAAGCATTGTGTTTAACGAAATCCCGCACACAGCACCGCGGACGGATGCTGTGTGGCACCCCGCAAGTTAGGCCTGCATGAATATCAGACAGGCCATGGTCCTTGCCAATTACTGGCGAGATGGGTATTCTGTTCCGCTTGCTTTTAGGCCTTCCCGACCTTGCCGCATGGCGCAATCGGGACGGAAATCTGGTCGAGTGTTTTGTCACCTGCTCGATGGCCCACAAAGCGTACCGCCGATTCCGTCGTAGGTTGGGGCCAGCCCCAACACATCGGCAGAATGTCGGGGCTGGCCCCGACCTATATCGGCGAGGCCTGCGGCAAACCTGTCGCCGTCGGCTGTATTGATTCGAACCTAAGGTGACGGAGCGTTTTCATATGGCCAACTACACCGGCCCGAAGGTCAAGCTGTCGCGTCGCGTGGGCGTGCCCATTTGCGATACCCCCAAGCACACGGCCAAGCGTCAACTCACCCCACCCGGTATGCATGGTTACCGCGGTCGTCGCCTGCGTGACTACGGTGTGCGTCTGAACGAAAAACAGAAGCTGCGCTACCACTACAACGTGATGGAGAAGCAGTTCCGTGCGTATGTCGATGAAGCCAACCGCACGAAAGGTAACAGTGGCGACGTGTTGCTGGTGCTGCTGGAGCGCCGTTTGGATAACGTGATTCGCCGTCTGGGTTGGGGCCGCACCATTTGGCAGGCCCGCCAGATCGTGGCGCACGGCCTGGTGAAGGTGAACGGCCGCAAGTGCGACCGCCCCAGCTTCGCCGTGAAGGTGGGCGACAAGATCACCGTGAAAGAAAAGTCGCAGAAGTACATCCGCGAAAACATGGAATCGATGGCCGGCCACGAAGTGCAGGGCTGGTTGACGTTCGACCCGTCCACGCTGACGGCCAACGTGGTGGCTGACCCCACCCCCGACCAGGTTCCCTTCGATGTGAACATGAACCTGATCATCGAATTCTATCGTTAACCCCCGGAAGTACTCCGCCACGTGGTTAAGTGCGATGCAGCCGGCGATCACCGATCGCCGGTTTTTTCATGTCATGGCTCCGTCCGCTTCGGCGGGGTGATGAGCTTTGCCATCAACCTGGCGGATGTAGGCTGCGGTGATCATCGCAACAACCACAGGCGTGATGAACCAGCCTGCCACCCAACCGAGGTAGGGGACAAAAATCGGCAGGAAGGTCAAGGCGAGAGAGATAGCCGACATCGCAATGTTGAACCCCCATCCACTGCGCGTGAACATGCGGTAGCTGCCGGCAAATGCTTCACCAACACCCACACCACGATCCACCATGTAA